>DASRPJ010000130.1:0-7690 GCA_035646435.1 Thermoanaerobaculia bacterium
ACTACGACCTGATCCGCCGGAATCCCAAGATCCTGCTCGGCTTCTCGGACATCACGGGGCTGCACCTCGCGATCTCGAAGATGAGCGGCCTCGTCACGTTCCACGGGCCGAACATGCTCGGGTCCCTGCCGCCGCGCACGGTCGAGTCGCTCAAGAAAGCCCTTTTCGTGGCGGAGCCCATCGGCGAAGTGACGAACCCCGAGGAGGCGGACCCGTTGAACGTGGAGTTTCCGTTGCGAACAGTCGCTCCCGGCGTTGCGCGCGGCAGGATGACCGGCGGGAACCTCACGCTCATCGCCCACACGATGGGGACGCCGTACGAGATCGACACGGCGCGACGGATCCTCCTGCTCGAGGACACGGGCGAGGCGCCCTACCGGATCGACCGGATGCTCGTCCAGCTGCGGCTCGCCGGGAAGCTCCAGTCCGCGGCGGGGATCGTCTTCGGCAGCTGCACGGATTGCGGGCCGTCGCGCTCGAGCTTTGAGATCAGCCTCTCGCTCTCCGACGTGCTGCAGGAGCTCCTCGGCTCGCTCGGGAAACCGGTGCTCGCCGGGATCCTCTTCGGTCACACGAAGGAGAAGGCGATCATTCCGATCGGGGTGGAGGCGGAGCTCGACGCCGGCGCGAGAAAGCTGACCATCGTGGAAGCCGCGACCGTGGCGTGAAGCTTTGAAGGAAGGAGACCCGATGAAGACTGCCGGTCTCGTGCTGATCCTCGTCTCCGCCGCCGCCGGCGCCGAGACCCACCGCCTGAAGCCCACTTCCGGTCACCAGACCTTCGCCGTCCGCCCGCCCATCCTCACGGTCAAGCCGGGCGACGTCCTCGAGAGCGAAAGCCTCTGGGGCGACTGGTACGAGCGGGACGGCGGGAAGTGGCCGGGGGAGGTCGGTCCGATCGCCATCGCCGGCGCGCAGCCGGGCGACACGCTCGTCGTCGAGATCCTGAAGGTCCTTCCGAACCGCGACACCGCGATCTCGACCCAGGGGCTCAACTTCGGCGCGCTCGTGCCCGACTCCGGCACGGCGATGTTGAACGAGACCTTCCCGCGCGGCCGCTTCGTGTGGCGGCTCGACCGCCGGGCGATGACCGGCACGCTCGACATGCCGAAGAGCCGCATAAGATCGATCACGGTGCCGCTCGCCCCGATGCTCGGGCGCGTCGCCGTTGCCCCGGAAGGGGAGGAGGCGTTCGACGGACTCTGGCCCGGCCGGTTCGGCGGGAACATGGACACGCCCGACGTCCGCGAGGGCACGACGGTTTACCTGCCGGTCTTCCACGACGGCGCGCTCTTCTACTTCGGCGACGGCCACGCCCTCCAGGGCGACGGCGAGGTGTGCGGCTCCGGCCTCGAGACGTCCATGGAGGTCGCGTTCCGTTTCGGCCTCGTGAAGGGCAAGGCGATTCGCTGGCCGCGGCTGGAGGATGCGACTCACATCATGGTCGCGGGGAGCGCGCGCCCTCTCTCCGATGCGCTCCGGATCGCCTTCGTCGAGCTGATCGGATGGCTCGTCGCCGACCACGGCTTCGACAAGGCGGAGGCCTATCAGCTGGTGTCACAGGTCGCCACGGCGCGCGTGGCGAACATGGTGGACCCGAACTACACCGTCGTGGCGAAGTTCCCGAAGAAGTTCCTGCCGCCGAAGTGACGCGGCGCGCGCGCCGCGTCATCCCGAGGAGCGCCGCGACGAGGGATCCCTTCCTGGAGGGATCCTCGCTTCTCGGAATGACAGGCCAGGGTGTCATCCCGAGCGAAGCGAGGGATCTGTGTCCCTCTCGAGAGAGCCACAGATTCCTCGTCGCTTCGCTTCTCGGAATGACAGGCTAGGCGAAGCGCTCGGGATGACAGGCTGGGGAAAAAAGAACGGGCGGGGTTGCCCCCGCCCGGTGATTCCTCTGAGGGAGCCTTTCTAGAAGTCGAACCTCGCCGCGACCTGCCACGTCCGCGGCGTGCCGACGCCGGTGGCGCGCGTGAACGCCACGTTCGGCGTCGCTCCGTTCGTGCCCCAGGTGTTGCTCGGATAGAATCGGTTCGCGCTGTCCGTGCAGTTGAAGCACTCGATCAGACCCGTGAGCTCTCCGGGCCCGATGGTGAAGCCCTTGGAGAGGCGCAGGTTCAGGGAGCGGAAGTCGAGCTGCCGGAAGCTGTTCCGGTCGAAGTGGTTGCCGTTCGGCGCCGTCGGGCGGTCGGTGCCCGAAACGCCGTCTTGATTGATATCGCTGTTGGCGACCGGGTTTCTCGTCGAGCCGGTGTTGTAAACATAAGTGCCCGAGATCCCGAGGCCCCAGAACGGCGTATCCCAAACCGCGCTGACTCCGCCTTTCCAGCGCTGGTCGCGGGCGGAGTATGCCCAGTTGACGTCGAGGTTGTTGTAGTCCTCGGCCTGGATCCCGGAGAAGTTGCGCTCGTTCGAGTCGTTGTCCCGGTCCTTCGACCAGGTGATTCCCGCATTCATGCTGAAGTTGTTCGTGAAGTGCCGCTGGAACTGGAGCGTCGCCGCGTAGTACTTCGACTCCGCGTCCGACTTGCTCGTGATGATGGTGCCGTAGTAGGGGAAGGGCTGGGTCGCGGCGACGTTGTTGTAACGAGGCAGCCCGTTGGCGGCAATCGTTCCGTCGTACCGACGGTTCAGGTCGGTCAGGCGCTGGAGCTGCTTGGCTCTCGCCCAGGTCAGCTCCAGGCTCGCGGCCGTCCGCGCGGGCAGCTCACGTTCGAAGCCCAGAGTGATTCGGTCGGTGTAGGGGTTGCGGAAGTTCGGGTCGACGGCGAAGACGCCGGGCCGAACGGGATTCGGGACCGCCTGGAAGTTGATCCGCTCGATCCCGACTGGGCTCCACGCCGCCCCCCAGCCCGGAGCGAGAGGATCCGTCGGCGGGCCGGTTACGGTGCCGCCGGTGGCCGCCGCGCTGACGGTGTATTGGGTCGCCTGGATGCCGTTCGACGTGAACGGCTGCACCCAGAGGAGCAGAGGCGTGCGGCTCCAGAAGCGCCCCGCGGAGAGCCGCACGACGCTCTTGTTGTCCGGTGAGTAGGAGATTCCGAGACGCGGCGACCACATCTTGTCCTCGTCCGGGATCTCCCCGGTCTGCCGGAAGGAGCCGTTCGGGTTCTGGTCGGCCGGGTTCAGGATCGGATCGTCGGGGTTGTCGAGCCGCTCCCAGCGCACGCCGGCGGTGACCGTCAGCTTCGGGCTCACGAACCACTGGTCCTGGAGGAAGAGCGCGAGCTCGTTCTGCTCGAGCGTCGCCGCTCCGCCCTCGTCCGACGTGCGGCCGCCCAAGCCGCCGAACTGGCGGTACTGGAACCAGCGGCCGGCGAGGAGGTCCGCCTCGTTGTTGAAGATGAAGACCCCGCGCCAGTTGCCCTTGAAGATCTGCGACAGGTCGTTGTAGTTGTAGTCGACGCCTGCCTTGAAGACGTGGTCCTGGAGGAGGTACGTCACCGTGTCCGCGATCCCCTTCTTGGTCGTCGTCGTCACGATCGGCAGGAAGCTCACCTCACCGTAGCGGTGGACGCCGAGCTGGATCTCCGGCAGGCCCAGCCCCTTGTCCAGACGGGGCGTGTCCTCGTCGACGTAGTTCAGGCTCAGGTCGTTCAACAGGCTCGGGGTGAACTGTCCCGAGTACGACCCGACGTAGGCGTAGGTCCGCATTCCCTCGAGCCCGTTGTAGCTCGCCGTCCGCGTCTGCCCCGTGGAAGTCCCGTTGACCCCCTCGTAGTCGACGACGTTCGCGCGGACCATGAAGCGATGCGAGGACGCGATCTGGGCGTCGAGGCGGCCGAAAGCGACCCAGCCGTCCTGGGTCGACGAGTATGTGTCGGGCGACGCGAGCTCGGGATAACGGGCAAAGATGTCCGGGTCGAGGGTGTCGCGCGAGATCGGAACGGTTTCACTTCGGTCCTGGTTGTCGAAAGATCCGAAGAAGAAGAGCCGGTCCCGCATGATCGGGCCGCCGAGCGACGCGCCGTACTGCGACTTCTCCTGGTCCGCCGGCTCGCGGCCGTCGGCGAAGTTGGAGATCCACTCCTGGGGCTGGAGGTAGTAGAAGGCCGAGCCGTGCAGGGCGTTCGTTCCGCTCTTGGTGATGACGTTGACGACGCCTCCGCCGGACCTCCCGAACTCGACAGAAGCGCCGTTCGTGATGACGGTGAGCTCCTTGATCGACTCCTGGGAGATCGAGAGTGGAGCGCGGCCTTCCGCGCCGCCGACCTGGCCGCCGAACATCGAGTTGTTGTAGTCGACGCCGTCGAGCATGATACTCGTGTTGATGCCGCGCTCGCCCGAGATGGCGAGGGTGCCGCGCTCCGACTCGATCCGGACCTGCGGGGTCAGGAGCACGAGGTTCTTGAAGTCGCGGCCGCTGATCGGGAGCGCCTTGATCTCTTCGGTCTGGATGGTCGTCGAAGCCGAGGTGTTGGTGATCTCGACTGTCGGGACGTCACCCACGACCGTCACGGTCTCGGCTATCGAGGCGCTCTGGAGCGTGAAGTTCACGGTGACCGGGACCCCGAGGAGCAGGCGCACGTTCTCGGTCGAGGCAGGGTGGAACCCGTCGAGGGTTGCCGAGACGGTGTAGCTTCCGGTGGGCAGGTTCAACGCCCGGAAGAAGCCGTCCGAGTCGGTGACCGAGACCATCGTCAGGCCCGTGTCCTGGTTTTTCACTTCGACGGTCACGCCGGGCAGGGCGCCCCCGTCGACGGCCTTCACCGTCCCGGAGATGCGGCTGGTCGTCACGTCGGTCTGGGCGTACGCCGTCGCGGCGAGCAGGAACGCCGCCGCCGCGACGAAGGCGGACAGCGCTCGAGCGCCGCGCGCGAGCAGGGGTCGTCGCATGGATTGCTCCTCCTTGTTCATCGGTTTTCGAAACCGCAATAAGAATGTCGGCACGTCGGGAATTCGCCGTCGAATTTATATGAAGTTCAGAAGAAGTTGCCAGTCTTTTGCACAGCTCGCTGTGCACCTTCCTCGAAATCTTCGGGACGTGCATTTTTTTGGACGTCCTCTTCCGACGACGGAGCGGTCCGGAGTTCGACCATCGTCGTAGAGCGCCACGAGCGGGTCCGCCGAATTTCGAGCTTGACAGCGGCCATCTAGTCTCCTATTGTACTAGTCGAATATGACAAAGCTCTTTCGCCTCGATCCGTCCTCGGGGGTGCCGTTCTACCGGCAGATCATCGAGCAGGTCCTGCTCGCCGTCGCGGACGGTCGCCTGAAGCCGGGGACGCAGCTGCCGACGGTGCGGCAGCTGGCGGTCGACCTCTCCGTCAACCTGAACACGGTCGCGAAGGCGTACCGGGAGATGGAGATTCGGGGGCTCGTGGAAACGCAGCAGGGGACCGGGACGTTTGTGGCGACGCGGCGGGCGGACCGCCGTCCCGCGGAGAGGCGGAAGGCGCTCGAAGGGCTCGTCGACCGGTTCGTCGCCCTCGCGGCGTCGGGCGGTTTCTCGCTGGAGGAAGTCGCCGAGTCGGTCGTCGAGCGGGCGGAGAAGTCGACCAAGCGATAGCAGCCGGCGCAGAGATCGCCGGAGAAGGAGCGACGAATGGTTCCGATCATGGTTGCGGGCGGAAAGAAGAAGGAGAAGACGGAGAAGCAGGAGTCGGAGTACGGCCCGCGGACGCGAGAGACCGTACGGGAGGCGTCTGCGAAGCTCCGACGGCACGTCAACGGTGTGAGCCTGGCGGCGTTCGTGCTTTTTTTGATGATCGGAATCGTTGCCGCGATCGCCTTGCGCGGCCGTCCGACGATCTCGGTCCTCGCCCTGCTCGGGAGCAAAGCCATCGGTCTCCTTCTCCTGTTCTCCCTGAAGATCGCAAAGCAGTGGGAGCGCGCCGTCGTCCTCCGGTTCGGCAAGTTCGTCGGGCTGAGGGGCCCGGGACTCTTCGCGATCCTGCCGATCGTCGACACGGTGTCGCACCTCATCGATCAGCGGATGCGAGTCACGGACGTCACCGCGGAGTCCGCCCTCACCCGGGACACGGTTCCGGTCAACGTGGACGCGATCGTGTTCTGGACCGTCTGGGACGCGGAGAAGTCGGTCCTCGAGGTCGCGGACTACTTCGACGCGGTCGGGCTGTCCGCTCAGACCGCGCTGCGCGAGGCGATCGGCCGGCACCAGCTCGCGGAGATGATCACCGAGCGGGAAAAGCTCGGGCGGGAGCTGCAGGCGATCCTGGACGCGAAGACGAACCCGTGGGGGATCACCGTTCACTCCGTCGAGATCCGCGACGTCAAGATCCCGGCCGACCTCGAGGACGCCATGAGCCGGCAGGCCCAGGCGGAGCGCGAACGGCAGGCGCGCATCATCCTCGGGACCGCGGAGACCGAGATCGCGGCGCGGTTCGTCAAGGCGGGGGAGGAGTACGAGGGACGCCCCGTTGCTCTGCACCTGCGCGCGATGAACATGCTCTACGAGGCGCTCAAGGAAAAAGGGTCGATGGTCATCGTGCCGTCGAGCGCTGTCGAGACGATGGGTCTCGGTGGACTCTCGGGCCTGACCGCGCTCGGTCGCTCCAACGGGAGGGTGGACGGCGAATAGCGGATCGCTGACAGCTTCCCGTTAGACTTCCCGCGGTTTGCGATTCCTCGACATCGCGATCGTCCTCGGGTACCTGGCGGGAGTCATCGCCGCCGGCGCGTACTTTTCGCGCCGGCAGAAGACGACGGCGCAGTACTTCCTGGGGGGAAGGCGGGTCCCGTGGTGGGCGATCTCCGCCTCGATCGTGGCGACGGAAACGTCGACGATCACGTTTCTCTCCGTGCCGGGACTGATCTACCGCGACGGGGGCGACTTCGGGTTCCTCCAGCTCGTTTTCGGCTACCTGCTGGGGCGCGTCGTCATCTCGCTCGTGCTCATCCCGTCGTATTTCCGGCGCGAGCTCCTGACCGTCTACCAGCTCCTCCAGACGCGGTTCGGCGGCGCCGTGAAGGCGCTCGCCGCGGGCCTCTTCGTCGTGATGCGCATCGTCGCGGACGGCGTGCGACTGCTCCTGACCGCCTTCGTGCTCGCCGCGGTCTACGCCGCGGTCACCGGCGGCACGGGGCTGGACGCCGGCGTGGTGGGTTCGATCCACTTGATCGGGATCGTCATGATCCTCTTCACGTATCTCGGCGGCATCGAGGCCGTGATCTGGGTCGAGGTCGTGCAGCTCGGGATCTACGTCGCGGGGGCGATCGCCGCAGCGGCCGTCCTGATCGCGCGGATCCCCGGAGGCTGGGACGAGGCGCGCGCCGTCGGGGAGGCCTACGGCAAGTTCCGCCTCTTCCACTTCGAGCTCGACTGGGGCAAGCCGTTCACGTTCTGGGCCGGCCTGATCGGAGGGTGCTTCCTCACGATGAGCACCCACGGCACAGACCAGTACCTCGTGCAGCGCTACCTCTGCACCGACCGCCCGCGGCGCGCTTCGGCGGCGCTTCTCACCTCGGGCGCCGTCGTCCTCGCGCAGTTCACGGGATTCCTCGTGATCGGGGTCCTCCTCTTCGCCTTCTACCGTCCCTTCGAGACCGGGTTCCCGCTCACCGGCGACCGCGTCTTCGCGGACTTCATCATCCGGCACCTGCCGACGGGGCTTTCGGGACTCGTCGTCGCCGCCATCTTCGCGGCCGCGATGTCCTCGTCGCTGAACGCGATCGCGTCGACCGCGGTCTCCGACCTGTACCGGCCGGTCGTCCCGGGGAGAGACGACCG
>DASRPJ010000131.1:0-2380 GCA_035646435.1 Thermoanaerobaculia bacterium
GGCGGGAAGAGGCTCGAAATCCTTCGGGCGGACGGCCTGTTCCGCGGCGTCGCCCTGCCGGCGGGATCGCACCGCGTGACTTTTCGATACCGACCGCTCTCGGTCTGGATCGGCGCCGCGATCTCCGCCGCGGCCCTCCTGACGGTTCTCCTTCTTGCGTATCAGGGCGAGCCGGTCGTGCGCCGCCGGCCCGGAACCTAGGCGCGCCGTGAGCTCGCTCTTAATCGAGTACGGCGCCGTCGGCGGCGTCGCCGTGTTCCTGTTCGGCCTCGTCGCGGGAAGCTTCGTGAACGTCCTCATCCACCGGCTGCCGCGCGGCGAGTCGGTCGCCTTTCCCGGCTCGCACTGTCCGGCGTGCGGGGCGAGCATCCGGCCCTACGACAACGTCCCGGTCCTTTCCTGGCTGCTCCTCCGAGGCCGCTGCCGGGCGTGCCGCGTGCCGATCGCGATCCGATATCCCGCCGTCGAGCTCGCGAACGGCCTCCTCTGGGCGGCGGTGTACGCGCGGGCTCCCGGGTGGGCCGACCTGGCGTCCGGGTTCTTCCTCTGCTCCGCCGCGCTCGCCCTCCTCGCGATCGACGCGGAGTTCCGCATCCTCCCGGACAAGATCACTCTCACGGGAATCGTCGTCGGCTTCGCGCTCTCCTTCTTCTCGGAAGTGCGAACGCCTCTCTCGTCGCTCGGCGGGATCGCCCTCGGCGCGGGCGGGCTCTACGCGATCGCCTTCCTCTACGAGAAGCTGAAGAAGGTCGAAGGGATGGGATTGGGCGACGTCAAGATGCTCGGGATGATCGGTGCCCTCCTCGGCCCATGGGGGGTCGTCGTCACCGTTCTCCTCGCTTCTTTCGCCGGCAGCGTCACGGGACTCCTGCTGGTGGCGGTGAAGCGCGGGTCCCTGACGACGGCGCTCCCGTTCGGCGTTTTTCTCGCCCTCGGGGCGGTCGCCGCGCTCTTCTGGGGACCGTCGATCGTCGAGCTCTACCGCGGGGCGTTCCGTTGAGCTCTCCCGTTCCGAAGACCTTCCGGCGCGAGTCGCGCCTCTTCCTCTGGATCGCGCTCCTCCTCGTTCTCTTCCTGAACGTGCTGACGCTGATCCTTTTCCGGCGCGCGGTGGACTGGGGAAGCGCGGCCCTGGAGCGGCGCGGCACCGAGATCCTGAAGCGCCTCCCGCCGTCCGCCGCGTCGGGCGAGACCGCGGACGAAGTCCTCGGGCGCTCGGCGCTCGCCCAGGACGTCGTCTACGCCGCGCTCTACGACCGGGAGGGCCGGCGGCTCCGCACCTTCGGACAGATGGATGCGCCCGAGTCCCTCTCGGAGGCTCTCCGTCCGGCGGCGGGTGAGGTCTCGTTCGCGTGGCGGCGGGATCCGACCCGCCTCGTCGCCGCGCGTCGACTCCCTGCCGGCTTCGCCGTGGTCGCCCTCGATCCCGCGGGGGGCGCCGCGCTGCGCTCGCTCGCGTCCGCGCTCACGTTCGTCGTGCCGGTCGCGGGCGCGGCCCTCGTCGTGCTCGCCGCCTTCTACCTTCGTTCTCTCCTCGACCCTTACGACCGCCTTCTCGCCGCGGCCGGCGGAGCCCCCGAGCCGGCTTCCGCCGCGGCGGGAGCCCCCGCTCCCTCCGGCGACGAGCGCGACTTCCTCGTCAGCCGGTTCGAGTCCACGATCGCCGCTCTCCGAGAGAAGGAACGCGAGCTGAAGGCGCGCGCCGACGACCTCGAGACCGCGGCGCGCCTCCTTTCGAGAAACCTGCCGACCGGGCTCCTCTCGGTCGACGCGGAGGGAACGATCGTCGAGCTGAACGAAGCGGGGCGCGATCTCCTGCGCATGCCCGGCGACGCGCACGGGGAGCGTTACGACGAGGCGCTCGCCGCGGTCCCGGAATTCTGCGAGGTGTTACGCGAGGTGCTGTACGGCAGCGAGCCGGTCGCCCGGCGCGAGATCCGATGGGTGTCGCAGGGCGTGCCGAGGTCCTTCGGCGTCACCGCAACTCCGGCGCACGGGGCGGACGGGCGCTTCCTCGGCGTGCTCGCGCTGTTCACCGACCTGACGGAGATGCGCAAGCTCGAGGCGCGCGTCGCCCTGACGCGCCACCTCTCGGACCTGGGGCAGGTCTCGGCCGGCGCCGCGCACGAGTTCCGGAACGCGTCGGCGGCGATCGACGGGTTCGCGGACCTCGGCCTGCGCTCCCCGGAGCGCGCCGCCGAGCACCTCCGGGCGATCCGCCGCGAGGCGCAGGAGATGAACCGGGTCACGAGCGACTTCCTCCTGTTCGCGCGGCCGGAGGGCTTCGCGCCCGAACCGGTCGATCTCGCGGCGGTGGCGGCGGCCGCGGCCGCGGAGACGGAAACGGCGTTCCCCGGCGTCGTCGTCGAACGCGGGCCCG
>DASRPJ010000132.1:0-3477 GCA_035646435.1 Thermoanaerobaculia bacterium
ACGAGCCAGGGCTCTCCCGGTGAACCGTACGTGAGATCGGGAAGGTCGCTCTTCAAACCGACGCGGTAGAGGACCCCGGACGGCGCGCGCGCCGACGGGACGTCGATGCGCGGAGGCGCCGCGCGGCGCTCCCGGCGCGTCGGAGTGGGCGCGGGCGGAGCGCCCGGCGCCGCAGCGGGATCGGTTCGGGGAGGCGTTCCGGTCGCGCAGCCGACCGCCCAGACAAGGACGAACGTCGAGATCGCCCACCCGAAGGCACGGTGACTCCGTTTCAAAATCCGATGCCCTGGGCCCGAATTTCCTTTCGGTAGTCCTCACCCTGCATGGGCACGATCCGGCACATCTCGTACAAGCGGCTGCGAAGCCGGTATCCGATTCGATCCTCGAGCGTTTCCCGCTCGCCCGATCCGGGACGGATCTGATCCTCGAAGTTGGTCGTCGCGATCGTCAACCGCTCCCGGTTGTAGCGGGTGTTGAGCAGGTTGTAGAGGACGTCGACAACCCAGGGGTGCGGTTTCGAGGCGCCGAGCTCGTCGAGAACCAGCAGCTCCACGTCCGAATAAGGGGTGAGAACGGATTCCTTCGACATATCGGCATCGGGTCGAAAGCTGGTTTGAATTCTGAGCAGGAGCTCGGAGAAGTCGATGTAGAGACCGGTAACTCCCTTGGTCATTACGAGCTCGGACAGAATCGCGCAGGCGAGGTGCGTCTTACCCCGACCCGAGGGCCCGATCAGCAGCAGGCCCGCTGGAACAACCGGATACGTGTCGACAAACTCCCGTGCGGTCGTCTTGGCAGCCCCCAGGATTTCGTTTCTCTCGTTGAAGTTCTCGAAGTTGCAGACGCGGTAGCGGGGAGGTATCCCCGCTCCATCGAGTCGTTCCCGTTTCAGGGTTTCTCTCTGGCACGAGCACGGGCGCGCCTGCTTTCGTCCCTCGAGCGCTTCCAGAACCCAACCGGTGCCGCCGCACCGCTCGCAAGCCACGCCCGGAGTTTCCATCTCCCGATTCTAGTTCTCCGGCAGACCCGCCTCGACGAGCACGCGGCGCTGCCGCGGGCCTTCGAGGTAACGCTTCAGGTCGGCGAGCCGCTCGTCCCACCCCGAGCCGGCCTCGCCGCGGAAGGTCTCGTATGCGGGTCCGGCTTCCGGTATGCCCTGTTCGACCGTCACGAGGCAGCCGCCTTCTCGCTCGACGAAGGTGAGGTCGATCGAGAGCCCCTCCAGCGCTTCGCCAAACCGCGGCTCGTACGAGATGTCCCGCACGGCCAGCCGCCGGCCCGGCTCGTAGGTCTCGATCTTTCCCATCAGCGTCGCCTGGGTCCCCCCTCGCTCGTCCGTGAATCCGAGGGCCCAGTTGCCGCCGGCCCGGCGCCCGACGAGCGCGCCTTCGCACCACCACGAGAGGAGCTCGGCGACGCGCGTGAAGGCGTCGAAAGCATCCGTGGCGCTCGTTTCGATCGACACGGAGCGGACGACGTTCGCGCTCATGGAGAGATGGTAACGCCGGGAACGAGTCCCCTATTGCCTTCCTTATACTCGGCGGCCATGAACCTGGACTCGATCCGCGCCGGCATCTCGGCTTCCGTACGCGACGCCGCTGAGAGACTCTGGGGCGTCCACCTCGAGTCGGTCGCCGTCGAGCGGCCACCGTCGCTTTCGATGGGCGACTTCGCCTCCCCGGCCGCCTTCGACCTCGCGAAGGCCCTGAGGAAGGCGCCGCGCGTGATCGCCTCCGAGGTCGCGGGCGCCCTCGCCCTTCCGGACGGGGTGCGCGAGGCGCGCGTGGAAGGCGCCGGATACCTGAACTTCTTCCTCGACCGCGGACGACTCGCCGCCGCGATGCAGGAGGAGGCGCCGCCGCCGCTCGCGCGCGAGGGCAAGACGATCGTCGAGCACACGAACATCAACCCCAACAAGGCGGCACACATCGGACACCTCCGCAACGCGACGCTGGGGGACGTGCTCGCCCGCTCGCTCGCGTACCTCGGGCACCGCGTGGAGGTGCAGAACTATCTCGACGACACCGGCGTCCAGGTGGCCGACGTCGTCGCCGGGCTCACGAAATTGAAAGGCGTCCGGTCCGCCGACGTCGTCGCCGCCGCCATGCGCGGGGAGCCGCTGCCGGACGGATCGCGGGACCCGCGTGGGATCGCCTACCTCTGCTGGGACGTGTACGCGGAGGTCGCGCGCGTCTACGAGGAGCGTCCCGAGACCCGGGAGTGGCGCGCCGAGGTCCTCCACGCGATCGAAGAGGGCACGAACGAGACCGCGAAGATCGCGGAGGTCCTGACCGAGGCGATCGTGTCGGCCCACCTCGCGACGATGGGGCGGCTCGGGGTCGCGTACGACCTCCTGCCGCGCGAGAGCGACATCCTCCGGAAGGACTTCTGGAAGCGCGCGTTCGATCGCCTGAAGGGATCGGGGGCGGTGCTGCTCGAGACGGAGGGGAAGCACGCCGGCTGCTGGGTCCTGCGCCTCGCGGACTCGCCGGAGTTCGCGGGGATGGAGGAGCCCGACAAGATCCTCGTCCGGTCGAACGGAACCGTCACCTATACGGCGAAGGACATCGCGTACCAGCTCTGGAAGTTCGGGCTCCTGGACGTCGACTTCGAGTACGAACGGTTCCGGCCCGAGTGGAACTCCGGCGCGGTTTCGGAGGCCGAGATCCCGAAGGAGATCCGCAAACGGCCGCTGTGGCGCACGGCGCGCGACGGCGCCGGCGTCCTCGGAGCGCCCGACTTCGGGCACGCGACCGCGGTGATCAACGTCATCGACGTGCGGCAGTCCTACCTCCAGAAGGTCGTGAAGGAGGGCCTGCGGGTCCTCGGCTACGAGAGTGAGGCGGAGCGGAGCGTGCACTTCTCGTACGAGACCGTCGCCCTGACGCCGCGCGCCGCCCGGGAGCTCGCGGAGCGGTTCCAGGAGGAGTACCGCCTTTCCCCCGAGGACGAGAAGAAGCCCTTCGTCGAGATGTCCGGAAGGAAGGGTCTCGGGGTCAAGATCGACGACCTCGTGGACCTCCTCCTCGAGCGGTCCCGGAAGGAGATCGCGCTCCGGCGGAAAGAACAGGACGCCGAAGCCGAGCAGGACGCCCGCGCGATTGCCGTCGGCGCGCTGCGGTATTTCCTTCTCAAGTTCGGGAAGAACAAGGTGATTGCGTTCGACTTCGACGATGCGCTCAACTTCGAGGGAGACACCGGTCCTTATCTCCAGTACTCGCTCGTCCGGGCCGACAACATTTTCCGAAAGCTCGCAGAGCGGGGCCTCCCGGACGGGTCGGCCTCCGGTGCGGACGTTTCCGCGGACTGGGACGACGACCTCTGGACCGTCGTCCTCGACGCCGCCGCGATCCCGGAGGTCGTCGAGCGCGCGGTCTCCTCGCTCGAGCTCTCGAACGTCGCGCGGCACGCGTTCGCGCTCGCCCAGGGCTTCAACCACTTCTACCACCGGCAGCCGATCCTGAGCGAAGCGGATCC
>DASRPJ010000133.1:0-9575 GCA_035646435.1 Thermoanaerobaculia bacterium
CTCCGCTCCGAGGAGGTCCCGGGCGATCCCTTCCGCGTCGAGAGCCCGCTCGAACGGAGCCGGCTGCCGGGCGAGCAGCGCGGCGGCGGCGCGACGGCCCGTCTCCGCCGCCTCTTCCACGGACGCCGCGGAGAGCTCCCCGAGGAGTCGGGCCGCGCTCACGAGCAACGCGGCGGCCAGCGGGAGGGCCCGCCGGGTCGAAGCGGTCAGGCGGCGATCGGCTCGAGCCGCTCGACTCGAGGGGAAAGCGACTCGGCTCCCCGCTCCGTGCAGAGGATGTCGTCCTCGATGCGGACCCCGAACCGGCCCGGAAGGTAGATGCCCGGCTCGGAGGTGAAGGTCATTCCCGGCTCGAGGAGCGTCTGGTCGTGGGCCACCATGTAGGGCGCTTCGTGGACGTCGATTCCGAGGCCGTGGCCCAGCCGGTGGGTGAAGAACTCGCCATAGCCCGCCTTCTCGATGACCCTTCGCGCCGCCGCGTCGACTTCGGAGCACGGGACGCCGGGAGCCGCGCGCTCGATCGCCGCGCCCTGCGCTTCGAGGACGACGTCCCAGATCTTCCGGTACTCCGCCGAAGGCTCGCCGAACCACGTGGAGCGCGTGATGTCGTAGTAGTAACCCTCCGGCTTGTCCCAGGCGTCGATGAGCACCGCTTCGTTCCGGGCGAGCGCCCGCTCGGTGGATGCGCCGTGCGGAAGGGCGGAAGAAGGACCGAACTGAACGACGTTTTCCCCGCCCACGAGGGCGGAGATCTCCGCTTCGGTGGAACCGGGAGCGAGCGCGGCAAAAGCCTTCCGAAACCGGGGGAGCGCCACCGCGATCGCGCGGCGGATCGCTTCGATCTCCTCCGGCGTCTTGATCATGCGGGTCGCGCCGAAGAGCTTTCCCGCGGAGACCGGCTTCCAGGCGGGCCGGTGCGCGAGGAGTCGCTCGACGTCGTCGTACGCGGTCGACGGCTCGATCGCGAGCGTTCCGGCAGCCCCCGGAAAAAGGGCCGCCGCCTTGGCGAACGGATCCTCGGTTTCCTCCCACGTGACGACCTCGCCGACGGCCGACATTCCGCGCAGTCGGCTCTCCTCGAAGGCGGGGCAGAGGACGACCGGGTCGTGGTCGGCGAAGAAGAGGAGCGCGGTCAGGCGCTCGCTCCGATGGAAGTCGATCCCGGTCAGGTAGAAAAGGTTCGACGAGGGGGTTGCGTAGACGCCGTCGGCGGGAATGCCGTTCAACCGCTCCCGCATCGTGGCGAGGCGGCGCCGGTAGATATCGCGATCGAGTGTCATGCGGGGGATGCTAGCAGAGGGCCTCGGAGCTCCGGGAAGGGCCTCGCTCCGCCTCTTTCCCCATCGGTTTTCTTGGACGAGAATCCAAAAAATCGATTCGTACCGGGTGGCGCGGTGGGTTTCGTCCCCGGTCACAAGCCGCTAATCCTTTGCGCGACGGACATTTGGAGGCGTACGACTTCCGTCGTATCCCTCTGTCTCGCCCGGCCCCCGTTTTGCTATCGTTGCGACACGTACGCGCCAACACTTCACATTGGTTGATTCGCCGACCCCGGAGAGTGAGCTCTCCGGGGCAACTCTTCATTTGGAGGCCGTCCGCTCGCGGACGGGAAGGAGGGTCAATGCGGGGTAACCATCTCCGGCTGACTGCCATCGCCGGCATCTGCCTCCTGGCGATAGCGGGGCTCGCTTTCGGGCAGGCAAAGAGCGGTGCCATCTACGGGAGAGTCGTTGCCGAAGACGGGAGCGCGCTTCCCGGCGTGACCGTCACCCTGACGGGAGGAGGCGCGCCACAGGTCTTCGTGACCGACGGGCGCGGAGACTTCCGGTTCCTGAATCTGGCGCCGAACAGCAACTACAACTTGAAGTTCGAGCTCGACAACTTCTCCACGGTCGAACGCAAGGAAATCGTCGTCAACACGGGCCAGAACACCGACATCCGCGTCGCGATGAAGCTCGCCCAGGTGGAGGCGTCGGTGACGGTCACCGGCGAGACGCCGCTCCTCGACACGCGCAAGATCGGAACCGGCGCGACCATCACCCGCGAGGAGATGGACGCGATTCCGTCGGCGCGCGACCCGTGGGTCGTCGTCCAGACGGTGCCGGGAGTCCAGATCGACCGCGTCAACACCGGCGGCAACCAGAGCGGTCAGCAGTCGCTCTTCATCGCGAAGGGCTCGCAGATCTCGCAGGGCTCCTGGAACCTGGACGGCGTCAACGTCTCGGACCTCGGCTCGGGCAACAGCTCGCCGACCTACTGGGATTTCGACTCCTTCCAGGAAATCCAGGCGATCACCGGCGGGAACGATCCGTCGGTCTCTTCGATGGGCGTGACGCTCAACATGGTCACGAAGCGCGGCACGAACGACCTGCACGGGTCGGCGCGCGTCTTCATCACGGACCAGAAGTTCCAGGCGAATCCGGACCTCACCGCCGAGATGGAGCGCCAGCAGGCGGCGGCGGGCGGCGTGGCCGCTTTCACCGGCAACCGGATCCAGGGCATCCAGGACTACGGCGCCGAAGTCGGCGGGCCGATCATCCGCGACCGCGCCTGGCTGTGGGGCGCCTACGCCCGCAACCAGATCGACTGGGTCACGGCGACGGGTCTCTCCGACAAGACGACGCTCGAGGACATCAACGCGAAGTTGAACTTCCAGGTCCTCGACTCGAACGCGCTGACCGGCTATTTCCTCCGCGGAGACAAGATCAAGTTCGGCCGCGAGGCGAGCACGCAGCGTCCGCAGCCCACCTCGAGGGACCAGAAGGGACCGTCCTCGCTCTACAAGGTCGAGGACAGCCACGTCTTTTCGCCGAACCTGTTCGCGACGCTGCAGTACTCCTATTTCGACGAGGCGTTCCAGCTCTTTCCCCAGGGCGGCCTGGATCCGCAGGCGTTCCGCGGCTCCGACGACGTCTGGCAGCGGTCGTTCGTGGCCTCCTTCTTCCGCCGCCCCCAGCACCAGCTGATCGGCAGCACCTCCCTCTTCTTCAATACCGGCGCGCTCGGCCACGAGCTGAAGCTCGGCGGCAGCTACCGGATCGGCTCCGTCGGCAGCGAGAGCATCTGGCCGGGAGGCGGAGTCATCGGCTTCGCGCAGGGCGCGACAGGCGGCTGCAACGTGGCGTGCGCCGCGCTCACGCGTCAGTCCAACCCGAAGGTCGCCATGGAGTACGCCGGGATCTACCTCTCCGACGTCGTCAAGGCGGACCGCCTGACCCTCTCGATCGGCGCCCGCTACGACTGGCAGACGGGCCACGTGCGTGAGAGCACGGCTCCGGCGAGCGAGCTCTTCCCCGACATCCTGCCGGCGGCCACCGCGCCGGCTCAGGACGACGTGATTACCTACAAGAATCTCTCACCCCGCCTCGGCCTGACCTACGCGATCGGCAAAGACCGCAACACGCTCGCCCGCGCGAGCTACGCGCGCTACGCGAACAGCCTCTGGGCGTACCCGGTCAACCAGCTGTCCGCCATTCCGGGCGTCGCCTACCTCTACTACGGCTGGACCGACGACGGCGACCGGGTCGTGGAGGTCGGAGAGGTCGACCTTTCGCGGCAGGTCAAGCCGGCTTTCAACTTCAACCCGGCTCGAGCCACTGACCCCGTCTCGCCGCACGCGGTCGACGACGACCTCGAGGCGCAGACGACGGACGAGTTCGTCATCGGTCTCGATCACGAGCTCATGCCGAACTTCGCGGTCGGCGCCGCCTATACCTACCGCAAGTACGACAACTTCTACTTCTGGACGCGCTACAACTCGTCCACCGGGCAGGCCCTCTTCCCGGAGGACTACGCTTTCCACCACAACGTCACCGGCACGCTCCCGGACGGGACGGCGTTCACGGCCCCGGTTTACAACTCGAACGTCCGCTTCCCGGTGCCGCCCGGCCGCTTCTTCCTGAACCGGCCCGACTACACGCAGACGTTCAACGGCGTCGAGCTGACGCTCACCAAACGCCTTTCGAACGGCTGGATGGCGCGGGCGAGCGGCGCGTGGAACGACTCGCGGCAGCAGGTCGGGGAGCGCGCATGCTTCGATCCGACCAACGTCCTGTACAACCATGGGGAAGACTCGGTGAACGGTATGTGCGAAGACGACGGGATCGTCGCTCCGAACGCCGGCGGCGGCAGCGGCGCGTTCGGGAACGTCAACCTGAACTCGCGCTGGCAGTTCAACCTGAACGGCATGTACCAGCTGCCGCTCGGCTTCGGAATCGCGGCGAACTACTTCATCCGCGAGGGTTATCCGATCGGCTGGTACGTCATCGACACCTCGCCTTCTCCGACCGCCGCCACGAACCCGGGCGACGGGATCCAGCGGCGGATCAACGTCACGCCGGTCGAAGACCACCGGTACAACTCGGTGGACCAGCTCGATCTCCGTATCGACAAGACGCTGAACATCACGTCCTCCGTTTCCATGGTCCTCTCGGCGGACCTCTTCAACGCGCTGAACGACAACACCGTCCTCCAGCGCAATTCGCGGATCGGGCTGGCCTCTCCGTCGACGGGCACGAACACCGTCTTCGAGATCCAGAGCCCGCGCGTCTTCCGGTTCGGAGCCAAGCTCTCCTTCTAGGATCGAACCCTTTCGGTAGAATCCGGCCGGCGGGCGCGTCCCGCCGGCCTTTCTTTTCTCCGACCGCGGGAGGAGGACCGATGAAACAGCCAGGGGCCCGTATCGTCGGAGCGGCCGTCGCGCTATCCCTGCTCTGCGCGATCGACGTCTCCGCGCAGGACTGGAAGGGGAAGGCGCGCATCGAGGGGCGCGTGTCGAACGAAAAAGGGGAGCCGATCGCGGGCGCGACCGTTCAGCTTCGCCGCTACGGCTCCGGACCCGACGTCAAGACCGACAAGAAGGGTCGATGGGCGTACCTCGGGCTCGCGGGCGGTCCCTGGGAAGTCGACGTCGTCGCCTCCGGCTACCAGCCGCGGAAGGTTTCGGTCCGTCTGTCCGAGATCGACCGGCTCCCGCCGATGCAGATGAGCCTGGAGCCCGTCCCGCAGGCCGCGGCGGCGCCCCCGCCCGTGCCGAGGGATACGTCGGCGGACATCCTCGCCGCGATCGAGCGCGGCAACCTCCTCCTCGCGCAGAAGGACTTCGCCGGCGCCCGAACGGAGTACGAAAAGGCCCTCGCCGCTCTTCCGGACAACGCCGTCATCCTCCGCGGAATCGCCCAGACCTGGTACGGAGAGAAGAAAATCGACGAGGCGATCGCGACCCTGAAGCGGGTCGTCGAGCTCGATCCGAGCGACGCCGCCGCTCCCCTTCTGCTTGCCAACCTCCTGCTCGAGAAGGGGAGTCTCGACGAAGCGAAGACGGTGCTGGCGAAGCTGCCCCCCGACTCGATCAAGGACCCCGGCGTCTACGTGAACTTCGGCGTGCTCCTCCTCAACCAGAAGAGGCCCTCGGAAGCCTGGGCTTACTTCAACGACGCGGTCCGGGTTGCGCCGGCCGACGCCGACGGCTACTTCTATCGGGGGCTGACGGCCGTGCAGCTGAAAAAGACAGCCGAGGCGAAGGCGGACCTCCAGAAATACCTGGAGCTGGCGCCCGAGGGGAGCCAGGCGGCCGACGCGAAGGAGCTGTTGAAGTCCCTCAAATGAGGCTCGCGGACGCGGGCTCGACGCGCATGCGACGCTGAGGAGGTTGCGCGGGGAGCCGCCCGGGGGGAAGATGAGCGGCGCGAAAGGAGTGTTCATGCGCTCCGCGAAGCGTCTTCGGTCCGCGTCGGCCCTGGTCGCGCTTCTCGCGGTCGGGCTCCTCCTCCCGATCGTCATCGACGCCCAGTCGCGCCCCGAGGGGAAGAAGGGAGACCTCCAGGAAGAGGCGCGGGTCGTCCTCGTCGAGGTTCCCGTGAACGTGACCGACAAGAACGGCCGCCCCGTCCAGAACCTGACCGCGGCGGACTTCGAAGTGTTCGACGACGGCAAGAAGCAGCCGATCACGGGCTTCGAGGTTCTCGATCAGCGGGGAACCGTCCGTCCGGCGAGCCCGGGCGATCCTCCGACGAACCCCGCCGCCCGGCGGCACTTCCTTCTCCTCTTCGATCTCTCGTTCGGCTCGCCGCAGGGGATCGTCGCGGCCCGGAAGTCGGCGCGCGACTTCGTCGTCACGCGGATGAAGGAGCTCGACCTCGCCGCTGTCGCGACCTACTCCGTCGAGACGGGGATGAGAATGCTCGTCGCGTTCACGACGGACCGGTCGCAGCTCGCGTACGCGATCGACACGCTCGGGCTGCCCAGCCTCGCGGACCACATGGGTGACCCGTTGAACCTCCTCATCGCTCCGCCGGGGGTGGCGATGCCGGGCGGATTCGGTTTTCTCGGCAACACGCGCGGCGCGAACCCCGATACGGGTCTGGACGCCGCTGTGGCGGAGCTGGTCGAGAACCAGATCCTGCGGCAGAAAAACCTCCGTTCGATCTACCGCGACCGCGTCAACCGGCTCGTGGACGCGCTCGGCCAGATGGCAACGGCGCTCGACAGCGTGCAGGGAAGGAAGCACATCCTCTACCTCTCCGAGGGCTTCGACAGCCGCGAGCTCTCCGGCGCGACGTCGAAGGCGGCCGGCTCCCAGGAAGCGGAGTGGACGATTCGCGGGCAGTCGTGGCGCGTCGACTCGGACGCGCGCTGGGGGAACACGGAGCTGAAAAACACGCTGCAGAAATCTCTCGCTCTCTTCAATCGGTCCGATTGCGTGATCCACGCCATCGACATCGGCGGGTTGCGGGCGGGCCCGGACCCCATGTCCGGCGACGCCGGAAGCGGCGGAGCGGACTCTCTCTTCTACATGGCCAACGAGACGGGCGGCGAGCTCCTGAAGAACGCGAACGACCTGGGGCCCGCGTTCGACAGCCTGCTCGAGCGCACGGGCCTGATCTACATCCTCGCGTTCCAGCCGGTGCGTGTGCCGGAGACGGGAAAGTTCCACACGCTGAAAGTGCGGGCGCGCAACCGCTCGTGGCACGTCTCGCACCGAACCGGGTACTACGAAGCGAAGAAGTACACGCAGCTGACGCCCATGGAGAAGAAGCTCGCGACGTCGAGCGCGATCGCAGCCGCCGTGCCGAAAACGGACATCCCGGCGTGGATCCTCGCGACTCCGTTCCCGACCGGATCCGGCACGGAACGGGTTCCCGTCATCGTCGAGATTCCGGGCGACCGCCTGCTCGTCAACCACACGGCCCCGACCATGAACCTGAACCTGTTCATCTACGCCATCGACTCGAAGGGCGTGTCGCGCGATTACCTCTTCCACACGATCGGGATGAATCTGGAGAAGGCGCGCGAACCGCTCCGGCAGGGCGGCGTGAAGTTCTACGGCGAGATGGCGCTGCCGAAGGGGGAGTACACGCTGCGCGCCCTGATCCGTAACGAGGAAACGGGCCGGTACGGCGTCACCGTCGCTCCGCTCACCGTTCCCGACGAGGCGGCCGCCGCCCCGTTCGTGCTGCCGCCGCTCTTCGTCCAGGAGGGCGAGTCCTGGATCATGGTCAAGGCGAAGCCGCGCGACTCCAAGGACCCTGCGGCGGAGTACCCCTTCGCGATCGCCGGCGACTCGTTCGTGCCCGCGGCCCTGGCGGACATACGGAGCGGCCAGGAGACGCAGGTGTGTCTCATCACCTACAACTTCGGAGGCGCGGAGGACGCGCTGCAGTACACCGGCCGCATCCTCGGCGTGGATGGACGGGCGCAGGGAAAGCTCGAGCTCGCCCTATTGAAGAGCTCCAACCGGGAGAGGCAGGGAGCGAGAAAAGTGCTCCTGCGGTTCCGCCCCTCGGGCCTCGAGCCCGGACGGTACGCCCTCGCGATCAACGTGAAGGACCCGAAGAGCGGAAAGAGCTCGGAGTCGAGCTTCCCGTTCGACATCCAGTAAACGGGTTAGGGGGAATCGCCGTCAGAGGCGAGTCAGGTCCCGCCCCGTCATCTCTTCCGGGATGGGAAGTCCCTGCAGTCCCAGCAGGGTCGGCGCCACGTCGCGGAGAGCGCCGCCGGGCGCGAGGCGCCCCACGGCCTCGCTCGCGACGAGGAAAGGCACGCGGTTCGTCGTGTGCGCCGTGTGCGGCTCGCCGGTCACGGGGTCGATCATCTGCTCGGCGTTCCCGTGGTCGGCGGTCAGGACGAGGTCCCAGCGCTCGTCGCGCGCCGCTTCGTCCAGGCGCGCGAAGCACCGGTCGAGGGTCTCGATCGCGGCGATCGTCGGTGTGATCCGGCCCGTGTGCCCCACCATGTCGGCGTTCGCGAAGTTCACGACGATTGCGCCGAAGCGGTCCGACGCCATCGCCCGCACGGCTTCGTTGGCGACCTCGGGGGCGCTCATCTGCGGGTGCAGGTCGTACGTCGCGCCGCGCCAGGAGGGGACGAGCAGGCGCTCCTCGCCTGAGTAGGGCGCTTCGAGCCCGCCGTTGAAGAAGTACGTCACGTGGGCGTACTTTTCGGTCTCGGCGAGCCGGAGGTTGCGCACCCCCGCATCGGCCCAGACCGCGGCCAGGATCCGCTCGAGCGTCGGAGTCGGAAACGCGACGGGCAGCTCGAACTCCTTCTTGTACTCCGTGAAGCAGACGACGCGAACGTCCGGGCGCCCGCCCCGGTCGAACTCCCGGAAATCCGGCTCCGTGAACACCCGCGTGAGCTGCCTCGCGCGGTCCGCGCGGAAGTTGAAGAGGACGACGGAGTCCCCGTCCTCGATCGGGCCGACCGGCGCACCTTCGCGCTCCACGACGGTCGGGGTGATGAACTCGTCCGACTCTCCACGCACGTAGGCCTCCTCCACGGCGGCGCGGGCCGTCGAGGCGCGGAGCCCGAGGCCGAAGCGCAAAGCGCTCCAGGCGCGAGCGACCCGGTCCCACCGCGAGTCGCGGTCCATCGCGAAGTAGCGGCCCGTCACGGTCGCAATCTCGCCTCCGGAGCGGGCGAGCTCACCCTCGAGGCGCTCGAGGTAGCGAAGGGCGGAGCGGGGCGGCGTATCCCTGCCGTCGGTAAAGGCGTGGACGAGGAGCCGCGGCGTGCCGCGCCGGCGCGCGAGCTCGAGCAACCCCGAGAGATGGCGCTCGTGGGAGTGGACCCCGCCGTCCGAGACGAGCCCGAGCAGGTGCACCGTCCGGTCGGACCGCTTCGCGCGGTCGAACGCTTCGACGAGGATCGTGTTCTCGAAGAAGGACCCGTCGCGAAGGGCGAGATCGATGCGGAGGAGATCCTGGGGCACCATCCGCCCCGCTCCGAGGTTCAGGTGTCCGACCTCGGAATTCCCCATGAGCCCCTCCGGCAGGCCGACGGCTTCGCCCGAGGCCTCGAGGGTCGTCCACGGATGGTCCCGCCTCCAACGGTCGAACGTCGGGGTGCGTGCGAGCGAGATCGCGTTCGCGCCGGAGGGAGGCCCTTCTCCCCAGCCGTCGCAGATGACGAGCAGAACGCGCCGGGAGATCACGCCGGCGCGTCTATCCCGCGAAGTGAGAATGCACGATGCGGGCGAGCTCCGCGACGCCGGCCGCGTGTGCGAACGAGCCGCGCGGCGCGTGCGGAGGGTCGCCGTCGAAGGCCTCGGAAACCGAGCCTGCGCCCGCGTCCCGGAT
>DASRPJ010000134.1:0-10337 GCA_035646435.1 Thermoanaerobaculia bacterium
CGACGCGGCGAAGAGCGGAAGCGGGGATTTCGACCGCCGGATCTCGAGCAGGAGGTTCTGGTCCGACGCGCGCGCGAAATAGGGAGAGGTCCTCCCCTCGCGGAGAAGAAAGATCGGCGCGGTCGCGACGACGAAGGCCGCCGCGAAGGCGAGGGTGAGCGCGGGATGCCAGCGTCTCTTCTCCTCCGGCGCTCCCGGCCACGCCACGATCAGAAAGAGCGCCGCCGAACCGACCCACGATGCGAGGTAGACGTGAGTGGAGATCCCGGCGACGATACCCGCGGCGGCCGCGAGCAGGAGGCTCCGGCGGCGGCGGGCGGCGAGCAGGAGGAGGGCCGCGACGTCCAGGATCGGGGCGAGGACGATGGCGTTCCAACCCCAGCGGGAGAGGATCAGGCTCCATCGCATTCCCGCGAGAGCGAGACCCGCGAGCGCTCCGCCGCCCCGCGGCAGGAGCTCCCGACCGAGCAGCATGGCCGTTCCGACCGAGACCGCTCCCGCGAGCGCGGAGGGGAGGCGCACGCCGAAGACCGTCGTGCCCGCGAGCTTGAGAAAGAGCCGGTAGATCTCGAGGTACAGCACCCCGACGCTTCCGTACGGTTCGGGAACGCCGTACGGCGCGGCTCGGATCGAGTTTCGAAAATCGCGCCAGCTCCCCTCGAGCTCCATCGCCGGCTCGATGAGCGACACGTCGTCGAGCCACAGGGGAATGGGCAGCGTGTCGAGCCAGGCGAACCGGACGAGCGCCCCCGCGACGAGCGCCGCGCCGGCGAGCAGGACGATCGCCGCGGGCCGGAACGGCAGGGGCTGCGGGCGCTCGGGACAAAAGGGGCTGCGGCTCCAGAAGAGGAAGAGCGCCGTCGCGAGAGCTCCCGACGCGGCGGTTGCCGAGAACAACCCGAGCCAGAGGAGGAAACGCGGGACGAGCCAGGCGGGGTCCGGGTCGAGGAGGAGGGCCGGCCGGATCTCCTGGAGAAGGGAAACCCCGACGACGAACGAAACCGCCCCGCCGACGAGAACTGCCGCTGTTTTCCCGGGTCGCCCCGGATCGCTCACTTCTCGAAGAAGAGGAAGAGATTGACCGCGGACGGACCGAGCGAGAAGAAGTCCCCCGAGAGGAGGGGCCGCGCGCAGTCCTCCTCGGAGATCCCCGCGAGGTCGTCCGGTTTCGGCACCGGATCTCCGTTCAGGTAGGTACCGCAGGTCGAGCGCATGTCGACGAGCAG
Organism: Thermoanaerobaculia bacterium; assembly: GCA_035646435.1. Classification (GTDB taxonomy): domain Bacteria; phylum Acidobacteriota; class Thermoanaerobaculia; order UBA5066; family Gp7-AA6; genus Gp7-AA6. The sequence goes on from DASRPJ010000134.1 coordinate 1,227, forward strand.
GTACCGGGGCCCGTCGCGCCGCATGAGCTTCGCGTGGAGCCGCGACACCTCGGTGTTCAGGAACGCGTCGGGCGAGGAGACCCGGAAGCCCGACACCGGCATTCCGACCCCGATGAACTCCGGGACCTCGCGCCCGATCAAGAGCTCCTCGAAGTCGAGCCGAACGAGCCCGGCGTTGTACGGGCCGAGCCCGAGGAGGTAGTGCCCGTCCGGCAGGCGGATCAGCGTCTTCTCGAGCCGCGTGGACATCCCGGCCATGCCGTTGTCGACGAACGACATGACGTCGCGCTGGCGGGATTCCAGCGCCTCCCGGCAGATGGCGGCGTACAGGTCGTCGGCTCTCATCGTCCCGATACGGAGTGCGAGCCGAATGCCAGAGCTCGCCAGCCGCGCAAACCCATCACCGGCAATGATTTTCGCACACCGGCGGCGTTTTCCCTACGACGTCAATTGACCGTTTCCGGCTTTGCGGGGACAGATTTCAGATCTGTCCCCTCTTCTGCCGCCTCAGGCGGCGCGGCCTCGAGCTCCACCGTCCACCGCTCCGAGACGTCCTCGGGAAGCTCCGTCACGAACCGGGAGGGCTCCAGGATCACGTCCACTCCGTACCGGTCCCGCGCGAGCATCGGATACGTGAGCGCGACTTCGTTCTTCGCGCGCGTCACCGCGACGTAGAAGAGCCGCCTCTCCTCTTCGAGCCCTTCGTCCGTCACCGCGGCGCGATAGCTCGGGAAGCGCCCCTCCGACAGCCACATCACGACCACGCGGCTCCACTCGAGGCCCTTCGCCTGGTGCACGGACGAGAGCACGAGCCGGTCGTCCGACGGCTCCCCGGCGGCGACGTCCTCGCCCGAGAGCTCGTTGAAGAGCGTCACCTCCTCGAGGAACCCGGGGATCGACTCGTAGCTCTGCGCGAACTGGGCGAGCTGCTCGAGGTCGTCCAGCCGCGCCTCGCCGTTCGGAAACTTCGCGCGCGCGTAGTCGCCGTACACCGTCTCGACGACGTGGCGGATCGCCTCGGCCGGCGACGAGCGGAGCGAGGGCGAGTCGAGGCGGGCGACGAGCGAGCGGAAGGGCTTCAGCGCGGCGTCCGCGCCCCGGGGCAGGCTCGAGATCGGGCCCTGCGACCGGAACGTGACGAGCGGGTCCGGGGCGCGACCGATGGCCTCCCACACCGCGGCGGCGGATCGCTCCCCCACCCGCGGAAAGATCTTGAGCGTCCGCTTCCAGGAGAGCTCGTCCTTCGGATTGACGACGAGCTTCAGGAACGCGAGAACGTCCTTGACGTGGCGCTGCTCGAAGAAGCGGGTCCCCGACCGGATCTCGTAGGGGATGCCGCGCCGCGTCAGCTCGATCTGGAGCTCGAGCGCCTGGTAGTGGGCGCGGTAGAGGATGGCGAGGTCCGCGAGAGCGTCTCCCTCGTCGTGCCACTCGAGGACGCGCTGAGCGATGAAGCGCGCCTGCTCGGAGACGTCGGCGAGCGCGACGACCGCCGGCACCGGGCCGTGGCCGCGACTCGCCTCGAGGTCCTTCTGGAACTGCTTCTCGTTGTGCGCGATCGACGCGTTCGCGAGCGCGAGGATCTGGGGGGTCGACCGGTAGTTGCGCGTCAACCGAAAGACCTTCGCGTCCGGATATCTCTCCGGGAAGCCGAGGATGTTCTCGAAAGACGCCCCGCGGAAGGAGTAGATCGCCTGCGCGTCGTCGCCGACGACCGCGACGTTCCTCCGGATCTTCGCCATCCCGTCCACGATCTCGCCCTGGAGCTTGTTCGTGTCCTGGTACTCGTCGACGAGGACGTGGTCGTACGAAGCGGCGAGCTGCGCGGCGACTTCCGGCGCCTCCGCGAGAAGCCGCTTCCACGCGAGCAGCAGGTCGTCGTAGTCGGCCGCGTTCGCGGCGCGCTTCCTCTCCGCGTACTGCGCGAAGACCCGCACGATGTCCCCCTCGAGCTCGAGAAAGTGCGGCGCGCGCTCCGTCAAAACTTCGAGGAACGGCCGACCGGTGTTGATCTTGAAGGAGTACAGGTCGAGAAGGACGTCCCCCTTCGGGAAGCGCTTCTCGAGCGTCGGGATCGCGAGGTCCGAGATCGCGGCGTCGAACGTCTCCCGCGCGTCCTCCTCGTCCAGGATCGTGAACGTCGGCGAGAGACCGAGCCGACCTCCGAAACGCCGCAGGAGGCGGCTGCCGACCGAGTGGAAGGTCCCGCCCATCAACCGCCGCGTATCGACCGAGAGCAGCGCCTCGACCCGCCGCAGCATCTCGCGCGCCGCCTTGTTCGTGAACGTGAGGAGCATGATCCGCGACGGATCGGTGCCCGACTCGATGAGCCGCGCCACCCGGTAGACGAGCGTCCGCGTCTTCCCGGACCCCGCTCCCGCGATGACGAGTATCGGCCCCCCGCCCGCGAGTACGACCGCCTTCTGCTCCTCGTTCAGCTCCCGGTCGTAGTCGATCCGGTAGGTCTTTGCCCCCGCCGGCGTCTTGAGTACGTACTTCTTCATGGGGTCAGGTCTTCACCTGACACTTTCGACAAATCCGCTTGTGACAACATTTCCTGCATGCCCCTTCGACTGACGACCGCCGGCGAGTCCCACGGACCGCGACTCACGGCGATCCTGGAAGGCATTCCCGCGGGAGTCAAGATCGATCCGGCGTTCGTCGACCGCGAGCTCGCGCGGCGCCAGCACGGCCACGGACGGGGCGGGCGCATGAAGATCGAGAAAGACCATGCCGTCTTCGAAGGCGGCGTGCGCGGCGGCGTCACGCTCGGCTCGCCGATCGCGATCGGGATCGAGAACCGCGACTTCGCCAACTGGTCGGCCGTAATGAACCCTCTCGAGAACAACGCGGCCGCTGCTGCGGGCCGCCGCGTGACCCGCCCTCGGCCCGGCCATGCCGACCTGGCCGGCGGCCAGAAGTACGGCGCCGCCGACCTGCGCGACGTGCTCGAACGCGCGTCGGCTCGCGAGTCGGCGGCTCGCGTCGCCGCGGGCGCCGTCTGTAAGCTGCTCCTCGCCGAGTGTGGAGTCGACGTGCGGAGCGGGGTCCTATCGATGGGCGACGTCGCAGGCGACGACACGCCGAGGTCGTTCGAGTCGCTCGAAAGGGTCCGGGAGGACTCACCGTTGCGCGCGATCGACGCCGCGCTCGAAAAGAAGATGGTCCAGGCGATCGACGCCGCGAAAAAGGATGGCGAGACGCTGGGCGGCTCGATCCTCGTGGGCGCTCGGGGCGTCCCCGCGGGACTCGGGTCCTACGCGTCGTGGGACCGAAAGCTGGACGCTCGTATCGGCGCGGCCATGCTTTCGATCCCCGCCGTGAAGGCGGTCGAGCTCGGGTCCTCGATCGAGGCGTCGCGCGGTCCCGGATCGCGCGCCCACGACGAGATCGAGCGCGGCCCCGACGGTGCGTTGCGTCGCCGGACGAACCGAGCGGGGGGCCTCGAGGCGGGCGTCACGAACGGCGAGCAAGTCATCGTCGTCGTTTACATGAAGCCGCTCTCGACGCTCGCGAAAGGGCTCGACTCCGTGGACCTCGCGACCGGTGAGGCGGCGCGTTCCGCCTACGAGAGGAGCGACGTCGCGGCCGTATCCGCGTGCGGCGTCATCGCGGAAGCGATGCTCGCGTTCGTGCTCGCCGACGCGCTCCTCGAATCCACCGGCGGGGACCGGATGGAGGACGTGAAGTCGCGCCTCGCCGCCCACCGCGAGCGGGTCGCGGCGTACCAGCGGAAACCCTCCCCGTAGGCGGGCGAGCGCCATGTGGCGTCCGATCGAACGCCTGACCCGGTACGCGGAAGCGGCCTGGATCGACCTCCGGGTCTTTCTCGCGGGCAAGACCGACCCGGACTCTCCGCCGCTCCGGCTCCGGTTCGTGGGAGACGGCGACTTCGAGGCCGTCGGGGACGAGCTGGCGGACCTCGTCCTCGCGCATGGCCGCGTCCACCCGAATTCGACGCTCCTCGACATCGGCTGCGGCATCGGAAGAGTGGCGCAGTCGCTCGCGCGCCGCCTGCCGCGCGAAGTCGAGTACGACGGCTTCGACGTCGTCCGCGGAGCGATCCGCTGGTGTCGGCGCCGGATCACCCGCGACCATCCGAACTTCCGCTTTCGCCACGTATCGGTCCGCAGCTCCGAGTACGCGCTGTTCGGCGTCCCGGCGGCGGAATTCCGTTTCCCCTCTCCCAACGAGCGCTTCGACTGCGCCTTCGCGTTCTCGCTGTTCACGCACCTCACGCTCCCCGAGATGAGCCGGTATCTGCGCGAGTCCTCGCGCGTCTTGAAGCCGGGAGGGCGCCTCGTCGCCACGTTCTTCCTCCTGAACGAGGAGTCGACGCCGCGGCTCGCCTCGCTCCAGGGTCTGTATCGTTTTCCGGTCATCGATGGCCCGATGAGGCTGGCCGACGGCGCGAACCCCGCGGAGGCGGTGGCGATCGACGAAGGTGCGCTGGCGGCGGAGATCATCGCCGCCGGGTTCCGGCGACACACCATGCTTCGCGGTCAGTGGTGTGGCCGCGCCGCCGCGGCGAGCTTCCAGGACCTCGTGGTCTGCGAAAAATAGACCGCGATCCTCCGCGCAGAGACGTCGAGGGTCCACGGGGGTCCATGTGGCCGATCGGCGTGATCGAATACGCATCATCAGCGCCAGGCGAGCAACGCGAAAAGAGGCTCATGATTACCGGGAAGCGCGTTAAAAGAAGTCAGACGCCCTCAGGGCCGAGTATGACCTTTCCGCTCTTGGCCGAGGAGCTCGTGGCAAGTACTTTCGGCGTGCCACGTCGGGCACGAACCTTGTGCTCATCGATCCTGACCTGGTGAGGACCTTTCCGAACGGAAAAGCCGTGAACGATGCCCTGCGCACGCTCGTCAAGCCGACCTCCACCCCTGCCTCATTAAAGCGGCGCTCGCGTAGACGGGCCGTCTGAGCTCACGGCTACGGCCGACGCGCGCGCGTTCAGCGGCAAGAATCCTTGAATTCGCCCGCAGATAGGGTGTGAGTCAGGCCGGCTTCTCCGCCAGGCAATAAGTCGTCGAGGCGAATACGTGTGCGGTCGGCGAGCGGTTGACTCGCCGGTTCATCGGGCCGACGGCCACGCTCAGCAGTCTCCACGCCTTCCGCACCGGTGACCGCATGAACGTTGGGAAATACTCGTTGATGTAGACGGTGCCGAGATCGAAGAGCGCGTGGAGCGGCCCGACGCAGGGTCCCGCATCCCGCACGCGAAGGCCTCCGCGCTCGAAAAGGCGCTGATGCCCCGAGATGGTCAGATTCTGGAAGTGGTCCGGATAGCCGTGGTACGCCTGCAGGAACGGGGTCACCGAGTACGCCTTTCCGCCTGCCACGAGCACCCGGAACATCTCCCGAACCACCGCGTCCGGCTCGGAAAAGTGCTCGAAGCCGGCCTCGCAGAAAACGCCGTCGACGCTCGCGTCCGCGTACGGAAGCTCGTGCACGTCCGCGACGACGTCCACGTTCGGGAACGGCCCGATGTTGACATTGACGAGCTCCGGATGCGCTCGCCCGGGCCCTCCGCCGAGAGAGAGGTAAACGGACTCTTCTCCGGCGCCCTCGAGAAAGCGTGAGAACGCGGCGGTCGATTCGGGGGTCCGGTAGTCGCGGGCAAGAAGATTCCGCAGCCGGCCGCTCGGGCTTCGTCGTCCAGTACTCGGATCGGCCGGACCGTACTCCTCCACCATCCGCGCCGACCCCTGCACGTAGCGATCCGCGGCCTGCGGATCCGAGAGAAGAATCGGGACGCCCCCGACGCTCGCGTAACGGTGACCGCCGTCCGCCGCTCGAAGGACGCCGTCCTCGAGCACGAGTCGTTCCCGAGTGACCGGGCAGACGAGTATTCCCCGTCCCACCTGCTCGGCAACGCTCAGCACGTCAGGGGCTCCGGTCCTCCGGCAGGACCGCCACGACCCCGAGCTCGCGACGGTCCGGGAGGCCGAACCGCTTCGGAACGAAGGCGCGGGAAAGCTCGAAGAGGAAGACGCGGGGACGGCCGCCCGGCCAGAGCGCGAGCGCGGTCGAGCCGGCGGGCGGGATCGTGCGCCGGAAGAGAACCGGACCGTCGTCCGCGCGAACGGTGACCTCGACCGGCCTCCCCTCCGGCGAGTAGTTCGCGAGCGTGATCCGCGCCGGGGCGTCAGCCCCGGCGTGCACGGCGAACCGCCGCCGCGTCCAGCGGAACTCGCCGCCGATGCCCTTCTCCCGGCCGTAGAAGCCCGCGAGCTTCCCGTGGCGGAACGTCTCCCCCGGATCCGCCGTCGCGAGCGCGGCTCGAAGGACGGCGAGGCCGAAGAGGACGATGAGGACGAGACGGATTCGAGAGCCGAGCCGGCCCGTTTCTCGTCCTTCCCGCGCGACGGTGGCGCAAAGCAGAAAGAAGAAGAGCGAGACCTCCGGCGCGAGCCAGTGCGATCCGACGGCCAGGACGAGGAGGAACACGAGGATCGCCGCCGCGGCGCCGAGGCGGCCCGGCTCGCGCAACTCGGACAGCGCGTGCGCCGCGAGCGCGATCACGAAGATGAGGGTCAGCGCGAGCCCGATCACGCCCGTCTCCGCGAGGGCCTGGAGGTAGGCGCTGCCCGGGTTGTCCCGGATCCCGAGCCGCGCGCGGTCCGCGCCGGCCAGGTCCGGCAGCCGCCACGCGAAGCTCCCGAGACCTCCCCCCGCGACCGGCGACTCCGCGAACTGCGCGAGCGCCGCGCGCCAGAGGATCGGCCGCGACGAGACGCGGTCGTCGAGCGACAGCGTGGAGCGGAAGAGGTGTCCGAGACGGCCGCCGACTCCGCCGGGCGCGGTTCGCGGGACGAGCGCGACGGCCAACGCGAGAGCGAGCACGGCCACAGCGGCAGCGGCCCGCCACTTTCTCGCGAGCGGCGCGCGTGCGATGACGATCGCGCTTCCGATGACAGCGACCAGGAAGCCGCTTCGGGAGCCGGAGAGGGCGAGGCCGACCGGTAGCGGCAAGAGGGTCCAGATCGCCCAGTGCGGTCTGACGCGGCCGACGAGATACGAAACGACGATCGGTATCGCGAGTCCACAGAGGAGGCCGAGAGCGTTGGGATCGCTCGCCCCTCCGGACAGGCGGCCCGTGAGGCGCCAGAAAGGCCGCTTCTCCAGGAAGCCGGCGCCGAATACCTGGTAGACGGTCACCGAGGCCGATATCGCGATCCCGATCAGCGCGGCGGGGATCGCCTCCATGCGAACGACCGCGCCCGAACGCCTCAGCAGAAAGAAGAAACCCGCGCCCGCGGCGAGCACAGCGAGCACGAGGACGCTCTCGCGGACCGCCGCGGCGGCGGAGAGTCCGTCCCCGTTCACCGCGCGCCCGGTCACGCCGTGGACCATCGACCACCACGTCGTCGCGCCGGCGATCGACAGCAGGGTCCCGAGGGCCCAGACGGCGGCGAGGGCGCGGAGCGGGCCGTCGAGCCGCGAGGGGTCCGGGCTCGTCTTGAAGTCGTAGAGGAAACGGAACGTCCATCCCGTCGCGAGGGCCCCGAAGAGGAGGAGCGGCCAGGCGAACGGGTCCGTCGCTCCAAGGACGAGCGGGAGGGCGCAGACGACCGGGAAGAGGCCGCAGAAGTCGCGGACCGCCCGGCCGGGCCGAAAAACCGCCGTCAACATGAGGACGAAAGCGATTGCGAGCGCCGCAAGCCGGTCCGGCGCGCCGCGCGGGAAACCGATCGTGAGGACGACCGCGCTGCCCCCGGCGGCGAGAAGGAAGAGCAGGAACCGGACGCCGGTGCCGGGCAGCCGCGCGGGGGGCGAAGCGAGGTCGAGGTCCGACTCGAACGCTGCGCTCATCGGTCTCCGAGCGAGCAGTGGACAACCCGGCGACGGTTCATCGCTTATGGGTGCGCACCCACGCTCACGGAGACTCCGCCATCGGATGTCGTGGTGAACATCGTGCCCCAGAACAGTCCGTCGCCCGCCACCTTCGTCACACGTATCTGCCCGACGTCCAAGGTCGTGACGCCGAGCTCAGCGAGAACGTCCACCAGGAAACGCGTTTCGCTGAATCGCAATACCACAATCTGTGAACCGAGCAGGCCACCACCACTGGAGTACGCCTCCAGGAGCAGCGTTGCGTCGCTGCCCTGCTCCTGGTTCAGACGAGGAATGATATTGGTCAGAACAAGATTCGTTCGTGACGTCGCGTCCCGCCTCGCGCCAGGAAAGGCGAGAACGGTCGGGTTGAGGGCTACCAGGGTACTCAACCGAATCGTCGGTACTTCGATCGCCTGAGTCGGCCGACTTGAATTCACTACCCGCGCCCGAACGGTTATCGCCGTAGCCGGCCCAGTCACTGGCATCACGTAAAACGACCTGACCTGAGTCCGCGTGAGCAGCGTCGGTATGCCGGTCGGAAGGACGATGGTCCCAGCAGGCGGCAGCGCACCCCCAGTCCAGTCGCAGGGCCCTGGGCACACACTTGGAAGGAAATACCGGAATCTCGTATCCAGCCACCATTCCGCCTCGGCCGTCGTCGAGTTCGAAAGCGCAAGCTCCGTAACCCAGCTGCCAGACGTTCCGGCGCCCACTACGACAACAGCATCAGTCGGCACCACCTGGGCACGAAGCGCAGTTCCGGATGCGAAAAGGACAAGCACCGCAGTAGACCAAAGGAAACGAGCCCAATCACGCTCTGACACGTTTCCTACCACCATCGAGCACCTCCTCACTAGTCTCCTCACGTCCGGTGGTACTCCTGGAGCGCGGCGACGCCGGTCGCCTCCTCGCGCCACGCGCGGATCCCTTCGACGGCCGCCGCCGCGGCCGACAGGGTCGTCAGGCACGGGATCTGGAGGCGCAGCGCCGCGGCGCGGATCGCGGCCTCGTCGTAATGCGACTCGCCGCCGAGCGGCGTGTTGATCACGAGCTGGATCTCCCCCGCCTCCATCCGGTCGACGGCGTTCGGGCTTCCCTCGTTGACCTTGAACACCGCGTCGGCGGCGAGACCCGCCTCCGCGAGTGCTTCGCGGGTCCCCTCCGTCGCGCAGAGGCGGAACCCCATGTCGAAGAGTTCGCGGGCGATCGGGATCACGCTCGCCTTGTCATACGGATTGACCGTCAAAAATGCCGTGCCCTCGAGAGGCA
>DASRPJ010000135.1:0-4476 GCA_035646435.1 Thermoanaerobaculia bacterium
GTTAACGCGCTCTCGCATGGGGCGGAAGAAGTCTCGGATGTCTCGGGCCAGGAGCTCCGGCTCTTCGAGGGCGGCGAAGTGGCCGCCGCGCGGCATCACGGTCCATCGCGCGACGTCGTAGACACGCTCGCCCCACTCGCGGGGCGGCTTGTCGATGTCGGCGGGGAAGATCGTGACGGCCGTCGGGACCCGGACCCGGTCGTCGGGGCCCAGGTCGCGCGGCTCGGCGTCGCGCTCGAAGTACCGGCGGTTGGCGGAGTTGATCGTCCCGGTCACCCAGTAGATGGTCAGGTTCGTCAGCAGCTCGTCTTTCGTGAATCGGCGCTCGACGTCGCCGTTGCAGTCGCTCCAGCCTCGGAACTTTTCCACGATCCATGCGGCCAGCCCGGCCGGAGAGTCCGTGAGACCGTAGGAGAGCGTTTGCGGTTTGGTCGCCTGGATGTGATCGTAGGCCCCTTCCTTCTCCATCCACTGACGTTCTTCCTCGAAGAAGCGGCGCTCGGCCTCGGTGAAAATGCGCGCGCCGGGCCCCAGGTACGGCCGGAGGACGTCGGAGACGTGGATGCCGATGACGTGCTCCGCGTAATCCATCGCCATCAGCGCCACGACCCCCGACCCGATGTCCCCGCCGCGCGCCGCGAAGCGGTCGTAACCGAGCACCTCGGTCATCAGTTTCGCGAGCAGCTCTCCCATCCGGGTCTTGGTCATGCCCCGTTCGCTCGGGATCTCGGAAAAACCGAAGCCCGGCAGGGACGGCACGACGACGTCGAAGGCGTCGCGGGAGTCTCCGCCATGAGCGGCCGGGTCGGCGAGAAGCGGAACGAGCTTCGTCATCTCGAAAAACGTGCTCGGCCAGCCGTGCACGAGCACGATCGGGAGCGGATCCGTACCTCTACCGCGCTCGTGGAGGAAGTGGAGACGCAAGCCATCCACTCCGGCCCGGAAATGGTGGAAGGCGTTCAACCTCTCCTCCTGCGCGCGCCAGTCGAAGCCGTCCCGCCAGTACTCGAGGAGCTCCTTCAGGTACGCGAGGTTCGTCCCGTAGTCCCACCCGCTGTGCGCGATCTCATCGGGCCAGCGAGTCCGCGCGATCCGCTCGCGCAGGTCGGCGAGAACCTCATCGGGAACCGCGATCCGAAACGGGCGACTGGCCATTGATCACGCCACGGGGAGGTCGAGCTGCGGCGGCGCGGCCTCGGGGTCGGGAGGCGCCTCGGCCGCGGTCTCGGCGACGAGCCCGTGCAGCGACGCCCCGAGGAGGCGGACCCGCCGCCGTCCGGCCTCGGTCTTTTCCAGCAGCGCGAGCGTCCGCGCGGTGATCTCCTCGACCGACGCGGTCGCCGGCTCGCGCGTCTCGCTCCGCGTGATCGTCTCGAAGTTCGAGTAGCGCAGCTTGAGAACGACCGTCCGCGCGCAGAGGCGCTTGCGGGCGAGCGCGGCCGCGGCGTGGCGGGCGAGCGCTTCGAGCTCCCGGCGAATCTCTTCGCGGTCCTCCAGGTCCTTCGCGAACGTCTCCTCGCAGCCGATCGACTTTCTCTCCTGGTTCGGCTCGACCGGCCGGTCGTCCTCGCCGAAGGCGAGCCGGCGCAGTCCCTCGGCCCAGCTCCCGACCGCCTGCCGCAGGACTTCATCGTCGGCCGTTCGCACGTCGACGAGCCGCTCGATTCCCGCCGCGCGAAGCTTGCGCGCCGTGACGGGCCCGACGCCCCACAGCGCGTCGACCGGCTGCTGCTGAAGAAAGCTCTCGATGCGCTCGGGCGAGATCACCGTGAGCCCGTCCGGCTTCTTCCAGCCCGACGCGATCTTTGCGAGGAACTTGTTCGGCGCGACGCCGGCGGACGCGGTCAGCCGTGTCTCCTCACGGATCCGGGCCTTGATCCGGCGCGCGACGTCGACCGCGAGCGGCTCGCCCCACGAGTTTTTGGTCACGTCCAGGAAAGCCTCGTCGAGCGAGAGCGGCTGGACGAGCGGCGTCACCTCCCGAAAAATCTCGAACACCTGCCGCGACGCCTCGCCGTACTTCGCGAAGTCCGGCCGCACGATCACGAGCTCCGGACAGAGCCGCACCGCGCGCGACATGGGCAGCGCGGAGCGCACCCCGAACGCCCGCGCCTCGTAGCTCGCGGCCGCGACGACCCCGCGGCTTTCCGGGCTGCCGCCGACGGCGACCGGACGCCCGCGCAGGGTCGGATCGTCGCGCTGCTCGACCGACGCGTAGAAAGCGTCCATGTCGACGTGGAGGATCTTGCGGAGAGCCATGGAGGTCACTTCGCCGCGCCGGCGGCCGGATTGGATTCCAGCCAGTTCGTCACGACCGCGAGGTGACGCTCGACCTCCGGAGACGGGAGCTCGCGAACGGCGTAGATCGTGTTTCCATCGGCCGAGACGGCGTATCCAAACGGCCCATCCTCGCTCCCGCCGGCACGGTAATCACCGGAGAAGAGAAGTTGGGGAGCGCCGGCGGCGAGGGCGGGCTCCATCCGGATGTCGACGGACAGGAACTGGTTTCCCTGTCGATAGAGGAGCTCGCGCCCGCCCCGCGTCCACACCGGTTCGGCTCCTCCCTCGAGCGAGATCTTGATCCGGCCGCCGGCCCCCGAAACCGGACGGACGTAGACCTCCTTGCGGCCGGATTCATCCGAGACGTACGCCATCCACCGCCCGTCCGGCGAGAAGGCGGCGGCGGATTCCGCGTGGGGAGTCTTTACGCAGCGGCCGTCCTGCGGTTTTCCGTCGGGCGAGACGACGCAGACGTCGCGCTCGGGAGACCCGGAGCCGAGCCTGTTGACCTGGATGTAGGCGATCGTGCGTCCGTCCGGAGACCAGGAGTTGGGAAACTCCGCCGCTTCCCTCGCCTCAGTTAGGGCGTTGGTGCGCCGCTCCGCCCGGCCGCTCCCGTCCGCGTTCTTGACGTAGAGCGTGGGCGCACCGACTGCGAAGCCCGAGTAGGCGAGCCGGCGGCCGTCGGCAGACCAGACCGGATTGAAGAAGCGGCCGGGCTCGACCGTCAGCGGGGTAAGCAGGTTGCGCTCGAGGTCGTACAGCACGAGGTCGCAGGACGGACCGTCGCACTTACCGAACGCGAGCGTCTTTCCGTCAGGCGACAGGCGCGGGTCGGAGTAGAAAGCTTCCGGGAGCGGCAACGGCTTCTCGACTCCCCGGCGATCGAGCTGGACCACGGCCGATCGCGGATCGGCCAGCGCCGGGCCGTCCGCGTAGACGAGCGTGCCGTTGGTCGTGACCGCAAAGCTCGCGGACCCGACCTGAGAGTCGATCGTGAACCGTTCCGCGAGGAGAATCGGCGAGCCGGTGACGGACAGCCGGGTCAGATCGAAGGGCGCCCGGAACATCGAGCCGCCCCGGGCAAAGACGATCTGCCCGGCCGCATACCGCGCGAACGGACTTCCCTCGAGCACGACGGTCCGGCGGCCGCTCTTCGGGTCCAGGACGACGATCTGCGAGTCCTCGAAATCCTGGAAGTCCTCGCCGACGCCCATCGTCACGAGGATTCCGCGCTCTTGAGGAAGGATCTGCGGCCAGAGATGCGAATGCTCTCCGCGGGAGGAATCGAGCGTCGATACGGGTTGCATTGCTCCGCCGGCCTCGGAAATCCGGGAGAGCGGACCGTTCACGGTGAGGGTAAAGACGATCGTTCCATCCAGGTCCCACGCGCCACCCGCGGTCACCGGCGCCACGGGGGAAATCCGGATCGGCAATCCTCCCGCAAGCGGGACCTTCTTGAGCTCCGTGTTCGTGAAGAAACCCACCCACTCTCCGTCGGGGGAAAAGAACGGGGAGAAGCCCCCCTCGGTGCCGGCGATGGCCTCGGCCGCGGAAGCGTCGAGGCCGCGGCGGTACAACCGTGCAACGCCCTCGCTCGTCGCCCGGAAAATCACCGTCCGCCCGTCGGGGGAAACGGCGATCGCCGGGCGGTTCGCGAAGCTCAGCCGGGTCCCGGCGGGCAGGGGCAGAACGGCGCGAACCGGTGGGAAAACACTCGCTGGCGTCGCCGCGAGAAAACGGTCCCGGGCGAGCATCGCCACGATCCCGAGGACGAGGCCGCCGAGCGCCCACAGAATCGGCGTCGTTCCCCGGCGAGGCTGGACCGCCGGCGCCTCGACGGTCGGAGTACGCGGCGACGCAATCGCGTCCTCGATCTCGATGCGCGCGTCCGCCATGTCCTGGAGCCGGCGCTTCGGATCCTTCTGGAGCGCTCGGTTGAGCAGCCGGCGAATCGCGGCTGGCGTACTTGCCGGCAACGCGTTCCAGTCCGGTTCCGCGCGCAGGATCGCGGCGAGCGAGTCGGAAACCGTCTCGCCGGGAAAGGCGCGCTGCCCCGTCAGGCACTCGTAGAGCACGCAGCCGAACGAGAAGAGGTCGGTGCGCTTGTCGACCGGCCGGCCCCGCGCCTGCTCCGGGCTCATGTACGCCGCCGTTCCGAGGATGACGCCCGTTCCGGTCGCGCCCGAGGTCACG
>DASRPJ010000136.1:0-2923 GCA_035646435.1 Thermoanaerobaculia bacterium
ATGGAGAAGCCGCGGCGTTTCTTCGGCGCGGCGCGCAACGCCGAGGGGGGCGGGTCGCTCACGATCATCGCGACGGCCCTGGTCGACACCGGCTCCCGGATGGACGAGATCATCTTCCAGGAGTTCAAGGGCACGGGGAACACGGAGCTCGTGCTCGACCGCGACCTCTTCAACCGCCGCATCTTCCCCTGCATCAACATCTCTCAGTCCGGCACCCGCAAGGAGGAGAAGCTCTACAGCCCCGACGAGCTCCCGAAGATCGTGAAGCTGCGCCGGGCCCTCGCCGCGGTGGACAAGATCCAGGCAATGGAGCTCGTCCAGGGCCGTCTCTCCAAGTTCCCGACGAACGCCGCCTTCCTGAAGAGCTTCTAGCTGGGGTCAGGCAGGCAGTTTGGCAATATCGCGGCCACGATCTCTTAACTCGGGGGGCTCCTTCCCTCGGAACTAGTCGTCGCGACAATTCCTTTGGGATGGCGAGACCGCCGAGGCTGCAGGCGCCCGGTACCGTCCACCACCTGATCGCTCGCGGAAACGAACGCCGCGAAGTTTTCCGCGACGACCTCGACCGCGAGGACTATCTTGGGCGGCTGGCGCGGTACCAGGAACGGTTCCAATTTCGGCTCTACGCCTACTGCCTGATGCCGAACCACGTTCACCTCGCGGTCGAGCAGGGACTGACGAATCTCTCCACCTTCATGCATGCCCTGCAATCGTCGTATGCGCAGCGCTTCAATCGACGATACGAGCGGGTCGGCCATCTCTTTCAGGGGCGCTACAAGTCGTTCCTGGTGGATTGCGACCGCTACTTCCTCGCGCTGATCAGGTACATCCACGCAAACCCGGTCAAGGCTGGAATGGTGGACGAGGCTCGGCTCTATCGGTGGTCCAGCGACCACTTTTTTCGCTCCGGCGCCAGTCCGCCGTGGCTCGATCTCGACGGTGCGCTCGCGCTTCTCGGGCCGAGTCGACGGGAAGCCATGGATCGATATGAAGCCTTGATGAGCGACATCGGTCCGACTGCGTCGGCTTACGAAGCTCTGGTCGCCCGCGAAGGTTCGGTCAAGGGCGATGAGAAGTTCGCGCTTGCAGCTCTGAAACAAGTCTCCTTACCGCGGCGGAGTCTGTCGTGGACCGCCGAAACCGTTGCCCGGGCAGTTGCTGCCTGCGAAGGCCTGTCGCTCAACGAGCTCGCCGGTCCCACCCGAATTCGTAGCGTGTCGCGGGCGCGGCTGTTCGCGGCCTACCTCGGTCGGGAACGGTTCGGCATTCCGGTCTCTGAGTCTGCGCGGTTGTTTCGACGCGAGGAGACGGGGCTAGCGCATGGCGTGCGATCCCTCGAGGATCGGCTTCGGCGGGAACCGGAGCTCAAGAGCCACCTCGAGCGGCTCGTTCAAACTGCCAAACTGCGTGCCTGACCCCAGCTACCGCCTTCGGCTCTTCCTCTTCTCCCGGCCATAGGTCACGGCCGCGGCGGGCGGCTTGCGGGCCGGGGCTCGCGTCGGGGTTCGGCGGTGTGGCTTGGCCTCGGCGATCAGTCGGCCCTTTTCGACGATCTCTTCCGGCGCCCAGAGGACCGGGATGCCGCGGCCGATCAGCTTCTGGATCGCGTCGAGCGAGAAGACGTAGTCGTCGCAGGCGATCGACACCGCCGTCCCGACGGCGCCCGCGCGCCCCGTCCGCCCGATGCGGTGCACGTAATCCTCCGCGTCCTGGGGCAGGTCGTAGTTGACGACGTGCGACACCCCGTCGATGTGCAGACCGCGCGAAGCGACGTCCGTCGCGACGAGGACGGCGAGGCGCCCCTCCTTGAAGTCCGTCAGGATCTTCAGGCGCCGGTCCTGGGGCACGTTCCCCGCGAGCGCGCGGGCCGGATAGCCGTTCGCGGTCAAAGTGCGGACGAGGTCCGCGGCCGTCGTCCGGCGGTTGACGAAGATGAGAATCCGGCTCCCCCCCTCCGCGGCGAGAAGCCCGAGCAGGAGCGGCAGTTTCTCGTGGGACGAGACGTGGTAGAGCACCTCGGTGATGCCGTGCGCTCCGACGCGTTCCGGCTCGATGTCGACTTTCTCCGCGTTGTTCGTGTGCTCGTAGGCGAGCTCCATGACCCTGGGAGAAAGGGTGGCAGAAAAGAGAAAGGTCTGGCGCTCGTCGTACGGCGGGCAGCGGCGGAGGATCCGGCGCAGGTCGCGGATGAAACCCATGTCGAACATGCGGTCCGCCTCGTCGATGACGAGGATCTCGACGTCGCGGTACGTGGTCGCCCCCTGTTGCTCGTAGTCGAGGAGCCTGCCCGGCGTGCCGACGAGGAGGTCGGGCTTGCGGCGGAGGGCGTCGCGCTGGCGCGCATAGTCGATCCCGCCGTACACCGCGAGGGTGGTCAGGCCCGTGTGGCGCCCGAGCACCTCCGCGTCGTTCTTGATCTGGACGACGAGCTCGCGCGTCGGGGCGATGACGAGAGCCCGCGGGCCGCGCCGCTCGCCAGCGGGCCGGCGCAGGAGCCGCGTGAAGATCGTGATGAGAAAGGCCGCGGTCTTGCCGGTGCCGGTCTGAGCCTGGCCCGCGACGTCGCGGCCCGCGAGAGTGATCGGGAGGGTCTTCGCCTGGATCGGGGTCGCGTGGACGAACCCGGCGTCGGCGATGCCCTGGCGGACTTCCTCCGGCAGGTCGTACGAGGCGAGAAGCGTCTCCGTCAGGTGTCGGTGAAGGGGGTCTTCGGTCGTCGGCACGGCGACATTGTAGGTGGGGCGACGGGGAGGGATCTGACCCCTGCGGGGTCAGACCCCCTCGATCACCCGCCCGAAGTCGCCGACGAGCCTCCGACCCGTCGCCCGGGCGAGCGCAAGCCCGATGGCGCGCTTCTCCCTCGGCCCCGCCCCGCCGGCGAGAGGGAGGAGGCGCCCCTTCGTCCGCGCCGCGAGGCGCTTGA
>DASRPJ010000137.1:0-5296 GCA_035646435.1 Thermoanaerobaculia bacterium
CGTACAGCTCGACGGGCAGCCCGGTCGCACGAGAGAGCTTCCCGGCGAACGATCGGATCCGCGGCGCGATCGCGCTCTCCTCTCCCTCGGGCGAGCGCGGGACGCCGACGAGGAGGAGATCGACCTCTTCCTCCCGGCACAGCCGCCCGATCTCGCCGGCCACCGCTTCGTCACTCGTGCGGGCTACCGTTCGGCGCGCGGTGGCCAGTCCTCCCGGCGAGTCCGCGGTCGCGAGACCGATGCGCTTCTCGCCGAAGTCGATGGCCAGGACACGGGTCATGGAAGAAGAGTAACCGACGGGGTCAGGCAGGTAGTTTGGCAATTCGACTCCGAACAACACCAAACTACGCGCCTGACCCCAATTACCCAATTACGTACAATCGCGCCGTGAAGGACGTCGTCATCCTCTCCGCCGCCCGGACTCCCGTCGGATCGTTCCTGGGAAAGCTTTCGGCGCTCCCCGCGCCCGCTCTCGGCGCGGCGGCGATCCGGGCGGCGATCGAACGCGCGGGCATTTCGCCCGAAGACGTCGAGCAGGTCCTGATGGGCAACGTCCTGTCCGCCGGAGTGGGACAGGCGCCGGCCCGGCAGGCATCGCTCGCCGCCGGGATACCCAACTCCGTTCCGTGCGTGACCGTGTCGAAGGTCTGCGGCTCCGGGATGCGGGCCGTGATGGACGCGGCGAACGCGATCCGGGCGGGAGAGTACGAGACCGCCGTTGCGGGCGGCATGGAGTCCATGTCGAACGCGCCGTACCTGCTCGACCGGGCCCGCAACGGCTACCGGATGGGTAACGGAACTCTCGTGGACTCGATGATCAAGGACGGCCTGTGGGACCCGTACAACGACGTCCACATGGGCGGGTGCGCGGAGATGTGCGTCGAGAAGTACGCCTTCACGCGCGAGGAGCAGGACGCCTACAGCCTGGAGTCCTACCGCCGCGCGCAGGAGGCGGCGAAGACGGGGCTCGCGGCCGAAGAGATCGTCGCAGTTCCGGTCCCCCGCAAGAAGGGGGACCCGGAGATCGTCGACACCGACGAGGAGCCCTTTGCCGCGCCCCTCGAGAAGATCGCCGGGCTGAAGCCCGCTTTCAAGAAGGACGGGAGCGTCACCGCTGCCAACTCCTCCAAGATCAACGACGGGGCGGCGGCGCTCGTCGTGACCTCGGCGGAGGCGGCGTCGCGGCACGGGCACAAGCCCCTCGCGCGGATCGTCGCGTACACGGGCGTCGCGCAGGCGCCCGAGTGGTTCACGACCGCCCCGGTGGGCGCGATCGGGAGGCTGCTCGAGAAAACGGGCCTCACCGCGTCCGACGTCGACCTCTTCGAGATCAACGAGGCATTCGCGGCCGTCGCGCTCGCCGCGATCCGCGAGCTCGACCTCGATCCCGCGAAGGTCAACGTCCGGGGGGGCGCGGTCGCTCTCGGCCACCCCATCGGGGCCTCCGGCGCGCGGATACTGACGACGCTCGTGCACGCCCTCCGCCACACGGGCAAACGACGCGGGGTCGCCGCCATCTGCATCGGGGGCGGGGAGGCCACGGCGATGCTCGTGGAGACGGCGTAAGCCCCTTCGACATCGTCCTCGGAGGGATTCCTCGCTTCGACGCCGAGGCGGCGTGGGCCTTTCGACTGGCCCGGCGGTTCGCCGCCCGGGCGGGAGCGTCGGATGTGGTCGAGGTCCGAGGCCGGCGCCCGTCGGTCGGCGACGCGAGCGGGAGGTCCCCCCTCGTGCTCGTGTGGGCCGATCCCGAATCCTACCTGGCCCCGGCGGCGGCCGGTCGGCTCGTCTCGACGCTCGAAGCCCGGCCCGACGCCGATCTCGTTCTGCCCGTATCGAACGAGTCGTGGATGGAGGAGACCCGGCGGGCGCCCGCGTCCGCTTACTCGACGCCGACGGGGCTCGCGCGAGCGGCCGAGAGGGCGGCGCAGTCCCGCGAGCCCCCCTTTTCGCTCGTCTCCGCGCGCTCACCCGTCTTCGCCGTGCGGCGGTCCGCGCTCGCCGCGCTCCCGCCCGACCTCCCGCTCGACGAGGCCGCGGAAGCGATCTCCGCCGCGGGCGGGCGCGCCCTCGCGGACCCGGGCGCCTATCTGCATCGATACGCCGAAATGGACGCGCAGGCGCGCAGCGACCTCGCGGCGAAGCTGCCGGAGGGCGTCCGTTCGGTCCTGGACGTCGGGTGCTCGCGCGGCGCGACGGCGGATGCCCTGCGGCGGCGCGGCGTCGCCCGCATCGTCGGAATCGAGCCGGACGCGGGCGACGCGGCGGAGGCGGCGCGCGTCTACGACCGGGTCCTCGCCCGAACGCTCGAGGCGGTTCCCGAAGACGAGTTCGGCGCGGAGTTCGACGGCGTTTTGTTCGGCGACGTTCTCGAGCACCTCGTCGATCCGTCCGACGCCCTCGTCCGCGTGCGGCCCTGGCTCTCGCCCGCCGGCGTCGTCGTCGCGTCGGTTCCCAACGTCGGCAACTGGGCGATCGTGTCCGACCTTCTCGCCGGGCGCTTCGACTACGTCCCTTACTCGATCCTCTCGGGAACGCACGTGCGCCACTTCACGCGGCGGACGATCGGCGATCTCTTCGAGGCCACGGGGTTCCGCGTCGAATCCGTCGACACCGTCACGCTTCCCCTCTCGCCCGAGGGCGCGGGCGAGCTCGAGCGGCTCGCGCAGTGGCCCGGCGCTTCGCCCGACCTCGCGGCGGCGGAGTTCATCGTCGTGGCAAGGCCCACGGCGTAGGGCGCAAGACGCAGGACGTGAAAAGAAACCTGGCGCTGCTCGGCTTTCTCCTCGCGTCGGCGGCGCGGGCGCAGGACCCCTTCGGTGCGTCGGATCCCTTCGAGTCGCGCTTCAAGACGAAGCCGACGTTCGAGATCAAGTTCCGCGTCCCGGAGCCCGGGGGCGAAGTCCGGCTGACGACGAAGAACCCGGTGCACTACGAGAAGGACGTCTACTGGGAGGGCTCGGGCGAGGTCACGATCGAGTACCAGGACGTCAAGATCACCGCGGACCGCGCGCGCTACGACTTCCCGACGAAGACGGCGACCCTCGAGGGAAACGTCGTCATCGACCAGGGTCCGACCCGGATGTCGGGAACGCGAGCCGTCTTCCGCGTCGAGGACAAGACCGGCAAGCTGGAAGACGCGACGGCGGACCTCGCGCCCACGTACCACGTCGTAGCCAAATCGATCGAGAAGATCGGGCCGGCGACGTACCGGATCGAGAAGGGCATCTTCACTTCCTGCGACCTGCCGAACCCGGAGTGGTCCTTCTATCTCTCGACGGCCGAGGTCACCCTGGACGACTACGCGCGGATGCGCAACGTCTCGTTCCGCGCCGGACCGGTCCCGGTCCTCTACACCCCGTGGCTCGTGTGGCCCACGAAACAGGACCGCGCGTCCGGTTTTCTCGTGCCGGGCGCTGGCTACAACAGCCGGCGCGGCGGCTACCTCGGCCTGACGTACTACTGGGTCACCGGGCGGTCGACCGACTCGACGACGCAGGTCGACATGTACTCGAAAGGGGCGATCGGCCTGGGGGAAGAGCTGCGCTGGACGCCCTCGCCCGAGTCCGCCGGAATCCTGCAGGGCTACGCGATCCGCGACCCGGAAGCGACGGCCTGCGTCCCGGCGGAGGAGGAGCCGGACGGCGGCGACGGTCCCTGCACGACGACCGACGGCCGGGTCGGAGTCTTCGCGCGGCGCGAGATGACGCGCTGGAAGGCGCGGCTCGACCACGTCTCGAACGACCTTCCCTACGGATTCCGCGGCGTCCTTTCGGTCCGCGAGTACTCCGACGAGCAGTTCCTGCGCGACTTCGAGCGCGCCTTCGCCCTCTCGTCCTCCCGGCAGACTCTCTCGCGCGGCTTCCTGACGAAGAACTTCGGCAACGACTCCGTGAACCTGCGCGTGGAGCGGAGCGAGACTTTCTTCGGCACCGAGGTCGTGCAGCAGCGCCTCCCTTCCCTCGAGTACTCGCGCCGCACGGCCCGCGTCGGACGGACGCCGCTCTACTTCGCGCTCGAATCGTCCCTCTCGTATCTCACGGTCGACCGCGGGCCGGCCCTGCCGCACGGCAAGTACGGGCGCGGGGACGTCCGTCCGATCCTCTCGCTCCCGTGGAAGAGCGTGCCGTGGCTCTCGGTGACCGCGAAGGGCGGCGGGCGGTGGACGGGTTACACGGACTCGACGGACGACGCGCGGACGCAATTCACGGGAGAGTCCGCGACGCGCGCGTACGCGGAGGCGGGAGTGGCGCTCGTCGGCCCTTCGTTCTCCCGGATCTACGAGGGGGAGATCGGGCCGTTCGGAAGGTTCAAGCACGTGATCGAGCCCCGCGCCGACTACGAGTACGTTTCCGACGTCGACGACCCCCTGCGGTTCCCCGTCTACGACGAGGTGGACACCGCGCTCGGGCGCAACCAGATCCGCTACGCGATCGTCAACCGCCTCCTCGCGCGGCCGGCCGACGCGAAGAGCGGGGGCGCGACCGAGATCGCCTCGCTCGAGATCGCGCAGACCCACGCGTTCACCCTGCCGCAGGTTCCCTCCGGCACCGCGACGTCGTTCGACTCGCTCCTGCAGCGGACGGGTCCGATCGAGGCGGCGCTGCGGATCGTACCGGGCGCCCTCTTCCAGTTCGACGGCCGGACCGCATGGGACGCCCGCGAGTCGCGCATCACCGCGGTCTCCATCGCCACGTCCGTCAACTGGGGAACCAACTACGTCAACGCGACGTGGTTCGGAGCAAGGCCCGTCGTGCTCGAGGGATTCGCCGCGTCTGCCCCGACCGACCAGATCCGCCTCGCCGCCGGCCTCGACTTGAGCAGATCGATCCGCGTGGACACGCAGCTGAACTACGACGCGCAGCAGAACAAGCTCCTCGAGGACCGCTCTCTCCTGACGTTCAACGGGTCGTGCTATGCGCTCTTCCTGGAAGTCCGTCAGCTGCGGCTCCCGCCGGACACCCGGCGCGACTACCGCCTCGTGATCAACCTGAAGGACGTGGGACAGCTCCTCGACGTCAACGGGTCGCTCGACACGTTGTTCGGGAACCGGTAAGGCGTTCGTCGCTCTGAGGCGCTTCCTCTTCGCTGCGATTCCGAGGACGCCTTCCTTTTCACTGTCATTCCGAGGACGCCTTACTTTTTACTGTCATTCCGAGGAGCGGAGCGACGAGGAATCTGGTTCCCTTTCCCGAGAGACACACAGATCCCTCGCGGAGCCTGTCCTGAGCGAGAGACCGTAGTCGAGAGAGACACAGATCCCTCGCGGAGCCTGCCCTCAGCGAGAGACGTAGTC
>DASRPJ010000138.1:0-8362 GCA_035646435.1 Thermoanaerobaculia bacterium
CGCGCGGCGAGGCCGGTCCGGTCGACGACGGCGATCCGCAGGCCGTTGCGGACGGGGGCGAGCGTCATGCCGATCTCGGAGCGCAGGAGCTGCACGCCGAGGTTTGCCGGGGGCTTCTCTCCCTGCACCGTGACGGTGCGCTCTCCGTCCGCGCCGCGAAGGACGAGCCGCATCGCGCGGCCCGGCCCGCGGCTCGCGAGCGCCGTCTCGAACGAGTCCTGCGATTCGACGGCGGACCCGTCGATCGAGACGATCACGTCGCCCTCGCGGACCCCGGCGCGCGCCGCTGGGGATCCGGGAGTGACGCTGCGCACGCGGTAACCGCGCGGCCGCGTCAGGCCGTCCTCGGCCGCGATCGTGCGTCCGCGGACACCGATCCACACGGCGCGCACCTCTCCGAATCGAAGGAGGTCTTCCACGATCCTGCGGGCCCGGTCCACGGGGATCGCGAACCCGATGCCCTGCGCGCCGCCGATGATCGCGGTGGCGACGCCGATCATGTCGCCCTGCACGTTCACGACCGGGCCGCCGGAGTTGCCCGGATTGATCGGCGCGTCGATCTGAATGAAGTCGGTATAGAGCCTCTGGTTCTGATCGCCGCGGACGCTGCGCCCGAGCGCCGACACGACCCCCGCCGTGACCGTGTTCGTCAGGCCGAAGGGGTTTCCGATCGCGACGATCGTCTCGCCGATCAGGAGGTCCGAGGACGTACCGAGGCGGATCGTCGGGAGCGTGCCGCCCGGGTTGCGCACGCGAAGCACCGCGAGGTCGTTGTCCGCGTCGGATCCGACGACCTCGCACTCGAGCTCCTGGCCGCTCTTCGTCGTGGCGACGATCCGGGAGGCGCCCGAGATGACGTGGTCGTTCGTCAGGATCACGCCCTTCGGGTCGATGAGCACCCCGGAGCCGAGCGACTGCGCGCGGCGGCCGCGGGGGTTCGCGCCGAAGAACTCGTCCAGGATCGACGGTCGCCGCCGCACGACCTGTTCGGCGGCGATGTTGACGACCGCGGGGGAGACCTTGTCGACGACCTCCACGATCTCGCTCCTGCGGGACGGCAGCGGGAGCCCGGTCGCCGTTACGGCGAGAATCGCGGACGCGGCGAGGCCAGCGGAGAATCGCTTCACGTGAGCCCAAACGGACGATCGGAACGGGGCATTCCGCGCGGAGAGCTCCGCCCAAAAGAAGAGAGCCTCGCGCATTGCGAGGCTCTCGAAAGGAGAGGGAAAGAATTCCCCGTTACTTCTTGTCGACGTCGATGGCCTGCTTTTCCTTCCGGCCGCTCGTCGTCGCCCCCGAGATCTTGATCTGGCGCGGCCGCGCCTCCTCGCTCTTCGGAATCTCGATCTCGAGGAGTCCGTCGGAGAAGCTCGCGCGGATCTTTTCGCGGTCGACGTTGTTCGGCAGAGTGAACGAGCGCACGAACTGGCCGTAGGCCCGCTCCACTCGGTGGAAGTTGCGGCCCTGCTTCTCGTCCTCGAACTTGCGCTCGCCCCGGATGGTCAGCACGCCGCCTTCCATCTGGATCGAGACCTGGTCCTCGCGGACGCCGGGCAGCTCCGCCGTCAGGCGGATCTTGTCCTCCTCCTCGGAGATGTCGACCGGAGGCATCCAGGCGCCGAGGCTCATTTCCTCGTCCCGTTCGCGGTTGGGCGCGCCGAAGGCGCGGTTGAACCGGTCGGCGAACGAGGTCAAGTCACGATAGGGATCCCAACGAATGACGTTCATATCTACACCTCCAAAATGAGGAGGGAAGACTATGAGATGAGCCTCCTCCTGTCAATCCCCGTGCGCCAACTATCTGAGCGCAGCGGACTCAGCTTTAACCTCGATCTCGAGCGAGTCGCCGTCGGGCGAGAGCGTCAGCTCCGCCGTGTCACCCGCAACCAGCTCATTTCTCAGGATCTTACCGGCGAGCGCATCGGAGACCTCCTTCTGGATCAGCCGCTTCAGGGGGCGGGCTCCGAACGTCGGGTCGTAGCCGCGTCCCGCGAGGTACCGCTTCACGTCTTCCGTCCAGGTCAGGCGGCTCCCGCGGTCCGCGACCGTCCGGGCGAGGGACTGGAGCTGGATCTCGACGATCTCGGAGATCTCTTCGCGCGTCAGGCGGTGGAAGACGATGACGTCGTCGATCCGGTTGAAGAACTCGGGCCGGAAGTGTCGCCGGAGGGTCTCCTCGATCCGCTTGCCGACCTCTTCCTCGCTCGCCTCCTGCGACTCGGCGATCCACTCGGAGCCGAGGTTCGAAGTCATGATGATCACGGTGTTCTTGAACGACACGACGCGCCCCTTGCCGTCGGTCAGCCGCCCGTCGTCCAAGACCTGCAGGAGGACGTTGAAGACGTCCGGGTGCGCCTTCTCGATCTCGTCGAACAGCACGACCGAGTACGGGCGGCGGCGCACGGCCTCCGTCAGCCGGCCGCCCTCCTCGTAGCCGACGTATCCCGGCGGTGCTCCGATCATGCGCGCGACGGCGTGCTTCTCCATGTATTCGGACATGTCGAGGCGGATCATCGCGTGCTCGTCGTCGAAGAGGAACTCCGCGAGCGCGCGCGCGAGCTCGGTCTTGCCGACGCCCGTCGGGCCGACGAACAGGAACGAGCCGAGCGGGCGGCGCGGATCCGACAGGCCGGCCCGAGAGCGGCGCACCGCGTCCGAGACGGCCTTGACCGCTTCCCGCTGCCCGACGATGCGCTCGCCGAGCCGCTCCTCCATGTGAATCAGCTTCTGGGTCTCGGTCTCGAGCAGCTTCGTCGCGGGAACGCCCGTCCACCGCGAAACGACGGCGGCGATGTCCTCCTCCGTCACCTCTTCCCGCAGCATCGGGAGGCCCTTCTGGAGGTCCGCGAGCCTGGCGTTGTTCGCGGCGAGCTCGCGCTCGAGCTCCGGAAGGCGGCCGTACTGCAGCTCGGCCGCTTTCTGCAGGTTTCCTTCGCGCTCCGCCTCGGTCGCCTGCTGCCGGACCGTCTCGATCGCCTCCTTGATGCCGCGTATCTTCTGGATCATCTCCTTCTCGGCGGTCCACTGGGCGCGCAGACGGCTCGCCTGCTCGCGCTCCTCCGAGAGGAGCTTCTCGATCTCCTGGAGGCGCTCTTTCGCCTCCTTCGTCTTCTCCTTCTCGAGCGCCTTCTTCTCGATCTCGAGCGACAGGATCCGCCGCTCGATCTGGTCGATCTCCGTGGGAACCGAGTCGATCTCCGTTCGCAGCTTCGCCGCCGCCTCGTCGACGAGGTCGATCGCCTTGTCGGGGAGGAAACGATCGGTGATGTAACGGTGGGAGAGCTTGGCGGCGGCGACGAGCGCGCCGTCGGTTATGCGCACGCCGTGGTGGACCTCGTAGCGCTCCTGCAGGCCGCGGAGGATCGCGATCGTGTCCTCGACCGACGGCTCGTCGACGAACACCGGCTGGAAGCGCCGTTCGAGCGCGGCGTCCTTCTCGATGTACTTCTGATACTCGGATAGCGTGGTCGCGCCGATCGCGCGAAGCTCTCCGCGCGCGAGCGCCGGCTTCAGCATGTTCGAGGCGTCCATCGAGCCCTCGGCCGCGCCGGCGCCGACGAGCGTGTGGAGCTCGTCGATGAAGAGGACGATCGTGCCCTGAGCCTCTTCGATCTCCTTCAACACCGCCTTCAGCCGGTCCTCGAACTCGCCGCGGTACTTGGCGCCCGCGATCATCGAGCCCAGGTCGAGCGAGACGACACGCTTGTTCTTCAGTCCCTCGGGGACGTCGCCCATGTGGATGCGCCGCGCGAGGCCTTCGACGATGGCGGTCTTTCCGACGCCGGGCTCCCCGATCAAGACCGGGTTGTTCTTGGTCCGGCGCGAGAGGACCTGGACGACGCGGCGGATCTCCTCGTCGCGGCCGATGACGGGGTCGATCTTGCCGCGGCGCGCGAGGTCGGTCAGGTCGCGCGTGTAGCGCTTCAAGGCCTGGTACTTGTCCTCCGGGTTCGGGTCGGTGATCCGGGTGGACCCGCGGACTTCCTTGAGCGCCTTCAGGAGCGCGTCCTTCGTCGCGCCGCGGGAGGCGAGCCGTTTGCCGGTCGCGCCGGCCGCCTTGTCCGCGAGGGCGAGAAGGAAGTGCTCCGTCGAGACGTACTCGTCCCCGAACTCCTTCGCGATCTCGAACGCCCGGTCGAAGACGCGGTTCAGATCGGGGGAGACGACCGCGTCGGCCGACGCTCCCGTGACCCTGGGCCGCCGGTCGAGGTCGGCCTCGACCTCCCGCGCGAGCCCGTCCGGGTCGACGCCGAGCTTCTGGAGGATGGGGACGACGACGCCCTCGCTCTGCCGGAGCATCGCGAGCAGCAGGTGGTCGGTCGAGAGCTCGGCGTTCCCCCGGGCCCGCGCGTCGGTCTGCGCTTCCTGGATCGTTTCCTGGGCCTTGATAGTGAGCTGATCGAATCTCATGTTGCGTTCACTCCCGATGTGTCGTCACGGCAACAGCGGATCGTGGATCCCGGCTGCTTGGAACCCCTTCGCTCGAAGGAGGCAGGAGTCGCAAGCCCCGCACGGGTGCCCGGTCGGCGTCGGGTCGTAACAGGACGACGTCAGTGCAAAATCCAATCCAAGCGAGGCGGCGCGTGCGACGATCTCGCCCTTGGTGAGACGAAGCAGCGGGGCACGTATTCGGAAGGTGAACGCGCCCTCCACCCCGGCTTTCGTGCCGAGGTTGGCCGTCCGCTCGAAGGCCTCCAGGAACTCCGGCCGGCAGTCCGGGTAACCCGAGTAGTCGAGCGAGTTGGCACCGATGTAGATGTCCGCCGCGCCGATCGCCTCGCCCCATGCGACGGCGTGCGAGAGGAAGAGGGTGTTGCGCGCCGGGACGTACGTCACGGGGATCGCCTCCGCGCCGACCGAGTTGCGGGGAACCTCGCGCGAGCGGTCGGTCAGGGCGGAGCTCTCCGGCGCCGGCAGGTCGAGCCGGACGACCCGGTGCGCCGCGGCTCCGTAGCGCTCCGCGAGGCGGCGGGCGCGCTCGAGCTCCACACCGTGTCTCTGCCCGTAGTCGAAGGAGAGGGCGAACACCTCGTCCGTCTCGCCGCGCGCGATCAGCAGGCACGTCGCCGAGTCGAGGCCTCCGGAGAGGAGAACGATCGCCCGCGACGCTCCGCTCATTCTTTCCTTCGGGCCGGAACTCAGAGATTCAGGCCTGACCCCTGACGCAGTGATTCAGGCCTGACCCCAGCCTATTCCGGCCTGACCCCAGCCTATCTTCCCGGGACGTCCCCCCACAGGAGCTTGTGGAGCTGGAGGCCGAGGCGGATCGGGCGGCCGGAGTCCCGGATCCAGTCGGCGAGGTCGGTCGCCGAAAGCTTCTCCCAGACGGGGGAGAACGTGACGAGGTTGCGGGAGTCCAGGTTGCGGTCGGCGACGAACGCGAGCGCCCAGTCGAAGTCGCGGCGGTCGGCGAGCACGAACTTGACCTCGTCGTTCGGTCCGAGACGGTCGAGGTTTTCGGGCAGGTTCGCGGCCATCATTCCGCTCCCCGGGGCCTTCACGTCGACGATCTTGACGACCCGCGGGTCCACCCGGTCGAGCGGGACGTGGCCTCCCGTTTCGAGGAGCACGGTCTTCCCGTGTCGGAGGAGATGGTCCATCAGCGGATAGACTCCCTCCTGCTCGAGCGGCTCGCCGCCGGTCACCTCGACGAGGTCGGTCCCGAGGGCGAGGACCTTCTCCGCCGCGTCGGCGACCGGCATGACTTCGCCGCCGGAAAACGCATACGCGGTGTCGCACCAGACGCAGCGCAGCGCGCAGCCCGTCAGCCGGACGAAGGCGCACGGCAACCCCGCGCGCGAGGACTCGCCCTGGATCGAGCGGAAGATCTCGGTGACGCGGACCGTCGCGCCCACGGCCCGCTACGTGCCTGCGGGCGCGAGCTCGCGCCGCGGGCCGCCGCCCGACCGCGAGAGGATCGACACCGCCGCCGTATAGGCAAAACCGTTGAAGAAGACGAGAAGAAACGGCACGCCGAGCCAGTAGCGCTCGACGACCGCGAACACGAGGACCGCGAAGAAATAGACGGCGAGCACGATTTCTCCGGCGAGAGAAAAGTTTCCCGGGGAGCGGTACTTCTTGTCCCTCCACTCCCCGGATTCCCCCTCGATGCGGTACTTCGGGGTGCGCGTGAACTCCGTCGATCGGCCCACGAGCGCTTCGATGACGGCGCGCACGTTGTTGAGCGACAGGCCGAGCCCGAGCGACATCAGGAGCGGCATGTACTTGAGCGTCTGCTTCCAGCCGCGGCCGATCTCCGACTGCGACGCGACGTAGAAGGCGACGAACGAAAAGGTCGCGCCGAAGAACAGCGGGAAGTCGAGGATCGCGAGCTTCTGCCAGCCGATCTGCTCGCGGATGATGATCGCGGGAAAGAGGAGGAGCGCGAGCAGGACGACGAGCAGATAAGAGACGTTGCTCGTGAGGTGGAAGAAGGCCTCCGCCTTGACCCGCCAGGGGAAGGCGCTCCGGAAAATCTCGGGCAGGAGCTTCCGGCCCGTCTGGATGGATCCCTTCGTCCACCGGTGCTGCTGGCTCTTGAAGCCGTTGATGTCCACCGGCAGCTCCGCGGGAACGACGACGTCCTTCAAATACACGAACCGCCAGCCCGCGAGCTGGGCGCGATACGAGGCGTCGAGGTCTTCCGTGAGCGTGTCGTCCTGCCAGCCGCCGGCCTCCGCCAGGCAGCGGCGACGCCAGATTCCTGCCGTGCCGTTGAAGTTGAAGAACCGTCCGGAGCGGTTGCGCGCCGTGTGCTCTATGACGAAGTGGCCGTCCAGGAAGATCGACTGGATCCGCGTGAGGAGAGAGAAGTCGCGGTTCAGATGCTCCCAGCGCGCCTGGACCATCCCGACCTTCGCGTCGGAAAAGTGGGGGAGGCACTGCCGGAGCATCTCGGGACGCGGGACGAAGTCGGCGTCGAAGATGAGGAAGAACTCGCCGCGCGCCTTCTCGAGCCCCGCCTGAAGAGCGCCGGCCTTGAATCCGTCTCGGCGGTCACGGGCGACGTGGACGACGTCGAAGCCGTTTCGCCGATAGCGCTCGGCGACGGCGGAGGCGACGCGGCGCGTCTCGTCGGTCGAGTCGTCGAGTATCTGGATCTCGAGGAGCTCCTTCGGGTAATCGAGCGCGGCGACCGCATCGACCAGTCGTTCGACGACGTAGACTTCGTTGTAGATGGGGAGCTGGACGGTGACGACCGGGAGCGGCTCGAAGCTTCCCCCGGGCGCCGGAACGTCGTCCCGGTGGCGGTAATAGAGGCGCACCATGAAGGCGCGATGGACCCCGTATACCGCGAGAAGGAAAAGGACGACGTAGTAGGCGATCAGGGTCGCGAGCTGGGTCGTGATGTCCATTCGCGACCGGGCGAAGGAGGCTTTCCGCGGCGTCTTGCCCTCTTCGCGGCGGGAGAAGCGGTGTTCCTGGGAATCACCCTGCTGCCCGACGCGAGGTCGCATCTCGGCGCCTACCTCCTTCTTTTGCTCGCCGGCTCCCTCCTCTCGCTTTTTGCAGCGCGAAGTCTAACCGCTTCACGACCCGCCTTCCTCCTGCTCTGCGCGGCGGCGTTCCGGCTGACGCTGCTGTTCCGGCCGCCGGATCTTTCGGAAGACGTGAACCGGTATCTCTGGGACGGACGCGTCGCCGCATCCGGAAGATCTCCGTACGCCTTCGCGCCGGACGACGCGCGAGCCGCGGGACTTTTACCGGATCTCGCGCCTCGCCTCGCCCACGGCGAGCTCGTCACGGTCTACCCGCCCGTCGCGCAGGCCGCGTTTCGCGCCGGAGCGTCGCTTTCGGATACGAGCGTTCTCCCGATGAAGGCGATCTTCGCCGCCGCCGACGTCGCCGTCGTCGGCCTCCTGCTCGCGGGCGGCGGAACGGGAGCCGGGTTTGCCGCCGCGCTGTACGCGTTTCACCCCCTGCCGATCGTCGAGACCGCGGGGCAGGGACACCTCGACTCCCTCGGGGTCGCGCTCCTCCTCGCGGCGCTCGTGTACCTCGGGCGCGGGCGGCGCGTCGCCGCGGGATTCGCGTTCGCGGCCGCCGTGCTCACGAAGTACGTCCCGGTTGCGGCCGTGCTTCCGCTCGCCCGGCGCGGGAGGCTCCGGTTCGCTCTCGCCGCGCTCGCGGTGGTCGCGACGCTGTGGGGCCTCGCGTCCCGGGGCGGCGTCTCTCCCGCCGCCGGACTCGGGCCGTACGCGACGCGCTGGGAGTTCAACTCCTTTCTTTATCCGGCCGTCGCGGAAGCCGTCGAAAAGACCGACCTTCCGGGCCGCGCGAAGGCGGCCTACATCGGGCTCAAGGAGAAGCTCGACCACCCGGCGTGGATGCAGGAGCTCTTCCCCTACTTCTACACGGCGTT
>DASRPJ010000139.1:0-3320 GCA_035646435.1 Thermoanaerobaculia bacterium
CTACGGGATCCTGATCGCTCTCGGCTCGACGGCGGTCGTCCTGCCGATCCTCCAGACGCGGGACGAGACCGGCGCCCCCTTCTCGCGCCGATTCCTCGGGGTCTCGCTCTTCCAGGACTTCGCCGTCATCCCGCTCATGCTTCTCGTTCCCGCCTTCGCGTCGGGCACCGAGGCACCGCCGCTTCCGAAGGTGATGACGCGCGTCGGGATCGCCATCGTGGGCGTCATTTTCCTCATTCTCGTGGCGCGCGTCGTCGTGCCGCGCCTCTTCCGGATGGTCGCCACGCTCGGCAGCCGCGAGGTGTTCACCGCGGGCGTCATCGTCCTGATCGTCGCGACCATCGCGGCGGCGGGGCGGCTCGGGATCTCCGCGGCCCTCGGCGCCTTCGCGGCCGGCGTCGTCGTCGGAGACACCGAGTTCATCCACGAGATCAGCGGGATCCTCCGGCCGTTCCGGGACTTTCTGTCGGCGCTCTTCTTCGCGTCGATCGGGATGCTGCTCGATCCGGCCTTTCTCT
This sequence comes from Thermoanaerobaculia bacterium, assembly GCA_035646435.1. Classification (GTDB taxonomy): domain Bacteria; phylum Acidobacteriota; class Thermoanaerobaculia; order UBA5066; family Gp7-AA6; genus Gp7-AA6. The sequence goes on from DASRPJ010000139.1 coordinate 519, forward strand.
TTTCGGCGTTCCCCCTCGTCCTCGCGACCGTCGCCGGCGTCGTGCTCATCAAGGTCGTCGCGGCCTATCCCGCCTTTCGAGCGGCGGGCGCGCTGCCCCGCACGTCGCTACGGGCCGCGTTCGCGATCGCGCCCATCGGCGAGTTCTCGTTCCTGCTCGCTCAGGAGGGCAAGAAATTCGGCGCGCTGGGGCCGGAGGACGAGCAGCTCTTCGTCTCGGTCGCGGTTCTGACGCTCGCGGCGACGCCGTTCTTCGTCGCGGCCGGGCTGAAGCTCGCGGAGCGGATGCGCAGCCGCCCGGAGCCGGTGGAAGAGGACGAGAAGCCGATGTCCGGCCACATCATCATCATCGGGTACGGCCTGAACGGGTTGAACGTCGCCCACGTGCTGTCCGAGACGAAAATCGCGCACGTCGTGATCGAGGAAGACCCCAACCGGGCCGAGGTCGCGCGGGAGAACGGCAGCCGCGCGATCGTCGCGGACTCCGCGTCCCCGGAGGCGCTCGAAGCGGCAAAGATCGGAAACGCGCTCGCCGTCGTCGTCGCGATCTCGGACCCCGATGGCACCCGACGCATCGTCCGGCTCTGCCGGCAGATGAACCCCACCGTCCACATCATCGTGCGGACCCGTTACGTGACGCAGGTCGAGCCGCTGCGAAGCCTCGGCGCCACCGAGGTGATCCCGGAAGAGTTCGAGACGTCGCTCGAGATCATTTCGCGGCTCATGCGGCTCCTCGCCGTCCCGGGAAACGTCGTCGCCGCGCAGCTCCGGATCCTGCGCGACGAGGGATACCGCATGCTCCGCGACCCCGGGATGCGCGCGGCCGAGGGGCGGCGGCTCTCCGCGACCCTCGAGGCCGGAACCGCGCTCACGTTCTTCGTGCTGCCCGACACCGCGGCCGAGGGAAAGACCCTCGCGGAGCTCGGCGTCTCCGACGAGCACGTCGCGGTGCCCGCGATGATCCGCAACGGAGCTCCGTATTCGCCCGCGCCCTCCGACGAGCCCCTGAAGCCCGGCGACACCCTGTTCCTGGTGGGCGCGCACGAAGACCTGATGAAAGTGATGGCGCGCCTCGAAGGAAGCCGGGGTCAGCCTCCGGGGGGTCAGGCCTGAATTCAGGTCAGGGCTGAATTCAGGTCAGAGCTGAATTCAGGCCAGACCCCGAATCGGAAGGAATCCCTCTCCTCCCGGGCGGGAGGAGAGGGCAGGGTGAGGCGCTCTACTTCGCGGGGATGACGTCGGTCTTGCCGGGCTGCTCCTCGAAGAAAATGCAGTCCGCGCCCGTCTTGCAGACCGTGTGGTGCTTCGTCTTTGCCGGAAGGTACACGTAGGAGCCGGCGGTCAGGTCCTTCGCGCTCTCGCCTTCGAGAGTGAACCCGATCGTTCCGGAAACCGCGACGACCTTCTGGGCGTGCGTGTGTGTATGCCATCCCAATTCGGTTCCGCCGGCGACCTTCTTGAGAGCACCGTACGCTCCCTTGCTCGGGTCACCCCAGAGAGGCGCGATCCAGAACCCTTTCACGGCGGCGTTTTCGGTCCATTGGATCTCTTCCGCCGCCCAGACCTTGGCGGCCTTGTCTCCGCCCGCTGCGGTGAGCGTCAACGCCGCGATGAGCCCGATGAGGACGAGAGGAACGACCCGAGAGGGACTTTTCATGATGCTTCTCCTTATTTGTTAGCCGGGGTTTCCGCCATCCTATCCCGCGCCGCGTTTCGAAACCCGGCATAACCCGCCGCCCGCCCCCTGTTGGAGCGGAAAACGACAGGGAGGATTCATGCGCCCGCTCCGCCTGACGGTCCTCGTACTCTTCGCCGCGCTCCTCGTCTCCTCGCTCGCCCTCGCCGCCGACCCGACCTGGCGCGACTCGACCCGGGACGTCTACGTGGACGGCCGGCTCGAGCGCGGCGCGCAGGTCCTTTCGGCCGATTCGGGCAAGCGGCTCGCCGTGCTCCTGCCCGGCGTGAAGAAGGCGCTCGTCCTCGACCGCGACGCATCCACCTTCGCGGTCGTGCCGCGCAAAGCCTTCCGCGTGGCGGCCGACGGCGCTTCGGCGGAGCTCGCCCCCGACGCGAAGCCGAAACCGGCGGGGACGTTCCAGAAAGTGGACGGCTCGACGTCGATCGTCGCGTGGAAGGGGAGGACCGTCCTCGTATCGCGTCACCAGGGGATCGTCGGCGACGTCTCGGAGGCGAGCCTCTTTTCGGCGGTGCCGGTGTGGCGGAGCCTCATGCAGACGTATCAGCCGGCCCCCGCGGCCGTCGCCGCGCTCGGGAAGGAGACGCGCCCCGTCACGATGACCGTCGTGCTCGGGACGTGGTGCGGCGACAGCAAGGAGTTCGTCCCGCGGGTACTCAAGAGCGTGCGCGCCGCGTCGAACCCGAACCTCGCCGTGCGACTCGTCGCGCTCGACAACGACTTCCTGCACCCGCAGGACGTGATCGGCGGCAAGCGGATCATCAACGTCCCGACGATCGTCCTCGAGAGCGACGGGCGCGAGCTCGGTCGCATCACCGAGACCCCCGCGGGCGCGACGATGGAGGAGGACCTCGCCGCCATTCTCGCCGGCCGAACCCCGGAGCACGAGGGCCGCTACGAGCGCGGCCCCGAGGTCGCGCGCGGGACGTACCTGTACCGCGATCCCTCCGGGAAGCGCGGCGAGGAACGCTGGACCATCTTCGCGCGCAAGGACGGCGGCCGGCTCGTGCGCAGCCGCATCGACACCGGCGACCTCGCGGTCGAAGTGTTCCAGGGGACCGACGCGGAAGGGAAGCTCAAGTTCGCCGAGATCACGAAGAGGCAGGG
>DASRPJ010000140.1:0-8920 GCA_035646435.1 Thermoanaerobaculia bacterium
CGCTCCAGGGCGCGCTCGATCCCGGAGATGTTGCGGATCAGGAAGCGCTGGCTCGTCGTGATTCCGCTCGCGGTCGCGCCGGGGTCGTCCGGGCGGTTGGCTTTCACCTGGGCGTCGAGCTCCGCGTACCCGGCTTTGAACAGGGTCGAAAGGGGCGTCTCGGTGAGCTGCGTCGCGATCGTGTTGACCTCGGAGAACCGGCGGGATTTGCGGAAGAACTCGACGAACTTCTCCGACTGGTGGGACACCCTCCGCAGCCGGACGAACTTCGCGAAAATGATGATCCAGGACACGAACGAAAAGATGAGGAGGATGCCCAGGACGATTTTCCCGGACAGCCCCGCCTCGTTGAAAAACGAGAGGATGCCCTGACCTTCGCCCAGGTTTTCGACCGAGACGGCCTGAAAAAGGGCGGCGATCATCGGGATCGAACGTAACATAGGGGCTCGGAACGGTCAAAGCCCGAACGGTTCAGCGGTCTCCGTTCCGGCCGGAGCGCGCGGAGCTCCGAACGCTCGTCGGAACCGAACGCGGTGAACGGCCGTCAGGGGAATGGAGCCCACGAGAATGCACGTTCTGCGAGTCGTGAGATCGCGTTTCGCGTCGCCTGCCGCAGCCGCTCTGTTCGCCGCGGCGATGGTCGCCATTCCCGCCAGGGGCGACTCCGGTCCGAAGACCGCGCCCGCGGTGCCCGTGCCGGCCTCGGTCGCCGGGCTCCCGTCGGATCGCCCCGCGGAGATCCTCCCCGTCGAGAAGGTCACTCCCGGCATGAAGGGCTATGGTTTCTCCGACCTCGGGGGAGGGCGCGGGATCCAGAGGTTCGAGGTCGAGATGATCGGCGTGTTGAAGCGGTTCGCCCCGAAGCAGGACCTGATCCTCGCGAAGGTCTCCGGCGCCGGCCTCGAGCACTCCGGGATCATCGCGGGAATGAGCGGGAGCCCGATCTACGTCGAAGGAAAGCTCGTCGGCGCCCTCGCGTACGGCTGGCCGTTCTCGAAGGACCCGCTCTGCGGCATCACACCCATCCAGAGCATGCTCGACATCCGCCACGCTCCTCCGGCGCCGCCGGTGCCGATCGCCGGTTCCGCGGGCTCGGCCGGCGAGGTCGTCGCGGCGTTCGCGGAGCGCCGGTTCGCCGGCGCGCTCGACGCGCTCCTCGTCCCGTTGCAGCGCTCCGCGGCGTCCGCTTCCCTCGCCGCCCTTCCGATTCCGGTTTCCTTCACCGGCGCTCCCGCGGGAGGAGGCTGGCTCTTCGACCGCGTGTCGGCGGCGGCAGGCTGGGTATCCGCTCCCGCCGGCTCTTCCGGCGCGGCGGGAGTCGGCGGCCCCGGCGCCGTTCGACCGGGCTCGCCGATCTCGACCGTTCTCCTTTCGGGCGACATGCTCCTCGCGGCCACCGGGACCGTGACGTGGGTGGACGGCGACTCGGTTCTCGCCTTCGGCCACCCGTTTCTCTCGATGGGCCCGATCGACATGCCGATGGCCCGCGCGGACGTGCTCGCCGTCCTGCCTTCCGTTTACCGCTCCTTCAAGTTCTCCGACACGGGCGCCGTAATCGGCTCGGTGACACAGGACCGATCGACCGGAATCCTCGGAACGTTCGGGACGCGCGCCGCGATGGTCCCGATCACGGTGCGGATCTCCTCCGATGAAGTGCCGATGCAGACGTACCGGTTCGAGGCCGTGCACAACCCGATGCTCACGCCGGTGCTCGCCGCGATCGCGATCGACAACGTGCTCACGACGCTCGAGAAGAGGTCGGGAGAGCGGACGCTCGTCTGAAAGTCCGCGATCAAGACCCCCGGCCGCGACGTCCGGTGGGACACGGTCTTCTCCGGGCTGCAGGCCCGGGAGGAGGCAGTCACCTCGCTCGCGCTCCTCGCGAATTACCTCATGGCCAATGAATTCCGAGACCTTTCCATCCTCGGCGTGGACGTCGAGATCCGGCACTCCGACAAGCTCCAGAGCGGCCGCATCGTCAACGTCGAGGCGGGCAAGGAGCGATTCCGCGCGGGGGAGAGGGTGCCGATCCGCGTCGACGTCGTCGATTTCCGCGGCGCCTCGCGCCGGATCACGCTCGACCTCGACGTTCCGAAGGACACGCCCCCCGGTCCCTTGACGGTCTTCGTCGGCGACGGCAACGCGGCGACCGCCTACGACTTGAACCTCTATCCCGCCGACCCGCAGTCCCTGGACCAGGTGCTCGATTTCATCGGACGCATGCGCCCGCCGAACAGCCTGAACCTGATCGCCTACAGGCGTGCTTCCGGCGCGGTCGTGGCGGGGGAGCCGCTCGCCGCCCTTCCGCCGTCCGTCGCCGCGCTTCTTCGAGACCGGGGCCCGGGCGACGCGACTCCCGACCTCTCCTTCTTCCGGCTCCAGTCGCGTTCGATCGAGCAGCCCGTGCCCATCCGCGGCTCGGTGCAGCTCAACCTGGAAGTCCTGCCGAACAACTGGTGAGAGCGAACCCCCGGCTCGGCCTCGCGGCGCTCGCCTGCGCGGCGCTCCTCGGCTCGGCCCGCCCCTCGGCGGCGGCCACGGCGAAGATCTGGACTTCCGACTCGACCGCGGACTTTTCCGCGGGCGAGGCGCGCGGCATCGCGGTGACGGTGAACGGAGAGCTCGTGCTCGCGAGCCCGCTCGCTCGCGTCGAAGGGATTTCCGAAGCGGTGCTTTACGACACGGTCGTCGCGAAAGACGGTACGGCCTTCCTCGGAACGGGAGAGGCGGGACGCATCCTTCGAGTCTCCCCCTCCGGCAAGGTGGAGACGCTCGCGACGCTGACCGAGAAACAGGTGACGGCGCTCGCGCGCGGGCCCGACGGCGCCCTCTACGCGGGAGCGTCGCCGGGCGGGAAGATCTACCGGATCGATGCCGGGAAGGCCTCGCTCTTCTACGAAACGAAGGCGCAGTACGTGTGGTCCCTCGCGTTCTCCGGACCGACGCTCTTCGCCGCGACCGGGTTGCCCGGCGAGATCCACCGGATCGAAGCGGGAGGCCGGGGAAAGCGCGCGCACGCGGCTCCGGACCCGCACGTTCGGACCGTTCACGCCTCCGATGACGGCTCGGTCTGGGCCGGCACGTCCGGATCCGGACTGGTCCTGAAGCTCGACCGGTCCGGCAGCGTGACGACCATGTTCGATTCCGCGAAGACCGAGGTGACTTCGATCGCGTCCGGCCGCAACGGGCGCGTTTGGGCCGCGGTCAGCTCGTCGGAGGCGGGCAGCGCCGGAGAGCCGATTTCCGCGCCGGTGCGGGAGCCGGTGCGCGCCCCGCGTCCGACGGCGCCGGGGGAGGAAGGCGAGAACCCGGAGAAGAAGCCGGAAGTGACCGTGACGGTGGGCGCCCCACGCCTTGCCCCGGCGCGGCCGCCGGCGCGGACCGGTTTCTCCTCGGAGATCGTGCTCTTCGAGGCGGGCGAGCCCCCGCGCGCGGTCTGGACCGGTTCCGACGAGATGGTTTTCGCGCTCGGCGACGCCGACGGACCCTCGGTCCTCGCGGGCACCGGCCCGAAGGGCCGCCTCTATCGGGTGTCGAGCGACACGTGGGCCCTCGAGAGGACCTTCGACGAGAAGCAGGTCACGATCGTTGCCGGAGACGCGGTCGCAACGAACGGCGCGAGCGCGTTCTATCGGCTTCGAGCGGGCGAGCAGAGCGGAGAGTACGTCGCGGCCGTGAAGGACACGGGGCGGACGAGCACGTTCGGCGCGTTCCGGTTCGACGGAGAGGTGCCGGCCGGCTCGAAGCTTCACGTCGCTTTTCGATCGGGCGAGTCCGGGGCCCCCGACACGACGTGGAGCGGCTGGTCGACCCTGGCGCCCGCGGCATCGACCGCGAAAGTGTCCGCGCCGCCCGGCCGCTTCCTCCAGTGGAAGCTCCGGATGGAATCGTCCTCGGCGGAGTCGCCCGTCGTTCGGCGAGTCGAAACCGCGTACCGCAACCGCAACTCCGCACCGGTCGTCGAGGCGTTCTTCGCCATGGGGCCGAACGAGGTCTTCGCCCGATCCGCGGGGGGCGGGTCGAACGTCTTCGAGACGACCGCCCCCGACGAGAAGGGGATCTTCACGACCCTGGAGGAGGCGAAGTCGGAAGCGCCGCCGCGCAAACTCCTTCGCAAGGGCTATCGCACGCTCACGTGGAAGACGAGCGATCCGGACGGGGACGCGCTGATCCACACCCTCGCGTTCCGACCCGCCGCGTCGGAGCGCTGGATCCCGCTCGAGGCGGAAGTCCGCGAGACCTTCTACTCGTTCGACACGACGTCGCTGCCGGACGGCGAGTACGTCTTCCGGCTGACCGCCGGGGATGGGGAGGCGAACCCGGGAGAGGGCAAGTCCGCTTCCCGGGAGACGAGCCCCGTTCCGATCGACAACACGCCGCCGGCGATCCGGCGCAACGGAGCGGGGAGCGCGCCGCTCGAGTTCGAGGTCGCCGACGCCGCCTCGCCCGTGACGGACGTCGAGTACAGCGTCAACGCCCGCGAGTGGGTGCGGGTGGAGCCGAAGGACGGCCTGTCCGACTCCCGGACGGAGACCTACTCGATCACGCTCGCTCCCGCGGATCTGGGGGGCTTCCTCTTAGTCCGCGCGACCGACGCGGCGCGCAACCAGACGGCCGCCTCTTTCACGGCTCCCTGACGGGCCGGCCTCCTCCCGCATAATTGCGGGCGTGAAACCTCTCTCCCTCGCGATCGTCCTGGGAGCGACGGTCGCGACCGCCGCCTGCCGAGGGCGGGAAGAGCCGGCGTTGAACGCGGGGACGCGGGGTCCCGGTCCGACGTTGACCGCGGCGCCCGAGCCGGTGCTCGGGTTCCTGGACGAGTCGCGGGAGGGCGTTCCGATCCGGGGTGGTGTCCTCCGCCGCCGGCTCGTCGGCGAGCCCTCCACGCTGAACGCGGTCCTCCAGACGGGGCTGCCCGAGCAGCAGATCCTGCAATACCTGTCGCGGCCGCTCGTGGACGTCGACGCGCGACTCGGGCTCGTCCCCGGGCTCGCGGAGCGCCGGGAGGTCTCGGACGACGGACTCGAGTACCGCTTCTTCCTTGCGCCGAACGCGGTATGGGAGGACGGCACCCCGGTCACCTCGGCCGACGCGATCTTCACGATCGGGAAGGCTGCGGACCCGAAAACCCCTTCGCCCGTTTTCAAGCCGCTGTTCGCCGACCTCGAGCGGGTCGAGGCGATCGACGCGAAGTCCTTCCGCGCCCGTTTCCGCCGGCGCGACGCGATGCACGCCTACGCATTCACGCTGCCCCTGCTGCCGGAGAAACGTTTCGCGGGCAAGAGCTTTTTGAAAGCGCGCGAGAACCGGGCGCCCCTCGCGAACGGCCCCTATCGCCTCGCCTCCTGGAAGACGCAGGAGTCGATCGAGCTCGAGCGGAACCCGCGGTGGCCGGGCACCCCCGGCAACTTCGACCGCATCCACTTCCGCGTCGTGCCGGAGAACGCCGTCGCCTACCGCGCGCTCGTCGAGGGGCGGCTCGACGAGACTTGGATCGACCAGTCCTTGAAGGACCGGAGCGCGACCGACGCGCGCTTCGCGGCGTGCTGTCGGATCGTCGAGTTCTACAACCTCGACTACAACTACATCGCGCTCAACAACCGGTCGCCCTTCTTTTCGGACAGCCTCGTGCGGCGAGCGATGACGATGCTCCTCGACCGTCCCGCGATCGTGCGCGGCCTGTACCGGGGGTCCGCGAGGATGATCTCCGGGCCGTGGGCCCCCGACTCGCCCGCCTACGACGCGAGCCTGACCCCTCTCCCTTTCGACCCGCCTGGGGCGGTGCGGCTCCTCGAGCAGGCGGGATGGCGCGACACGGACGGCGACGGGACCCGTGACCGCGGCGGACGGGAGCTCGAGTTCGACCTCCTCGTTTCGGCCGGATCGACGGCGGGCCGCCAGATCAACGAGATCTTCGCCGCCGAGCTCGCGCGGGCGGGGGTCAAGGCGCGGATCCGGACGCTCGAGTGGGCCACGTTCGTCGAGCGCGTCGACTCGGGCGACTACGAGGCCGCGTCGCTGGCGTGGGCGGCCTCGGACGCCAACCCGGACCCCTTTCCCTACTGGCACTCTTCCCAGTTCCCGCCGGCCGGGGGGAACGTCGCGTTCTACCGCAACGCCGCCGCGGACGAGCTGATGGAGGAGGCGCGGGGCGAGCTCGACCCCGAGAAGCGGCGCGCAATCTACCACCGGCTCCACCGCGTCTTCCGCAACGACCCACCGGTCGTCTTCGTCGTCAACGCTTCTCAGAAGTACGCGTTTCGAACGCGCGTGCGGGGGATCGTCACCTCGCCGCTCGGCCTCTACGGTTTCTGGCCGGGACCCCTCTCCTGGTGGGGGACGCCCGACGAGTCGGTGATTCCGGAGAAGCCGAGCTGACGCGGTACGTCGTCCGGCGGATTCTCCTCGCGATCCCGACGCTCTTCGGGATCGTCGTCCTCGTGTTCCTTCTGCTCCACCTCGCACCGGGCAGCCCCGTCTCGGCGTCGGGCTCTCCCGAGTCGGGCCGCCGCGTCTCGGGCGCCGCGCGAGAGGAGATGCGGCGGCTCTACGATCTCCACCTTCCGTTGCCGGAGCGGTTCGGCAAGTGGATCGGGCGGGTCGTCCGGTTCGATCTCGGAGAGTCGTTCGTCGACCGGAGGCCGGTCTCGGAGCGGATTCGCGAAGCGCTACCCGCGACCCTGGCGTTGAACGGGCTCGCGCTCCTCCTGACGCTCGCCATCGCGATTCCCCTGGGCGTGGTCGCGGGAGGCCGGCCGGAGGGGCCCTTCGACCGGATCTCCGCCGTGGCGCTCTTCGCGCTGTACTCGATGCCCGTGTTCTGGGCGGCCCTCCTCCTCCAGAGCCTCCTGTCCGTCGAGCTCGGCTGGCTCCCTCTGTACGGGGTGTCGTCCGACGACGCTCCCGGCGGGATCGCGGGCATCGGCGACCGTCTCGCGCACCTCGCGCTGCCGGTGACGTGCCTGACCTACGGCTCGCTCGCTTTCCTCGCGCGCATCGTGCGAGCCGGAGTCGTCGACGCCCGATCCCAGGTCTACTTCACCGCCGCGCTCGCCCGGGGCGTTTCCCGCCGCGCCGCGCTCTGGCGTCACGCCTTCCGCAACGCTCTCCTGCCGGTGATCACGCTCCTCGGGCTGCTCCTGCCGGGCCTGCTCTCCGGAAGCGTGATCGTGGAGCGGATCTTCGCGTGGCCCGGCCTCGGCCGGCTCTACTTCGACTCGATCCTCTCGCGCGACTACCCGGTGGTGCTCGGGCTGTCGCTCGTGGGCGCGGTCGCGACCCTCGCCGCGACGCTCGCCGCCGACGTGGCGTACGCGTTCGCCGACCCTCGCGTCCGGGAGAGCGCGTGATCCGGAGGCTACCGGGGAGCGCGCGCGTGGCGCTCGCCTTCGTCCTGCTCCTCTGGATCGTGGCGGCCGTCTCGCCGGCTTTCACGGCGCGCGCCGCGGACATCCGGCTCGAGGAGCGGCTCCTCCCGCCGTCGCTCGCGCACCCCTTCGGCACCGACGACCTCGGGCGCGACCTCGCCGCCCGCGTGATCGCGGCGACGCCGATCTCGCTCACGATCGGCCTCGTCGCGGCCGCCGTGTCGGTCGTCGTGGGCTTCGGGGTCGGAGCCGCGGGGGGGTACCTGGGCGGCGTCGCGGACCTCCTGCTCTCGCGCCTGACGGAAGTCGTGCTCTGTTTCCCCGTCCTCTTTCTGCTCCTCGCGCTCGCCGCTTTTCTGCCCCCTTCGCCGGCGACCGTCGTGCTCGCGATCGGCCTGACGACGTGGCCCGCCGACGCCCGCTATGCGCGCGCGGAGATCCTGAAGGCGAAGAACCTCGACTATGCGCGCGCGGCGAAGGCCGCCGGGGCGCGCCCGGCGCGCGTCGTCCTGCGCCACCTCCTTCCGAACGCCCTGCCGCCGCTCCTCGTCTCCGCGGCGTTCGGGGTCTCGTGGGCGATCCTCGCGGAAGCCGCGCTCTCGTTCCTGGGAGTCGGGCTTCCGCCCCCGGCCGCCTCGTGGGGAGGGATTCTTTCGGCGGCTCCCTCCTACATCGAGGAGGCGTGGTGGCTCGCTCTCTTTCCCGGGCTCGCGCTCTTCGCGACGGTGTCTGCCTATAATCTCCTCGCGGAAGGTCTCCGGCAGGCGACGACCGAAGCAGGGGGGAATTGATGGCGGAGCGCGTGGCCCTCTACCCCGGCTCGTTCGATCCGCTCACGAACGGACACTTAGACGTTCTCTTCCGCGCGCACCGCCTCGCCGATCGGGTCGTCGTCGCCATCCTCGAGAACGACGCGAAGAAGCCGCTCTTCTCGGTCGAGGAGAGGATCGAAATGATCCGGGAGATCGTGGGCGACGATCCGGTCGTCACCGTGCGGTCCTTTTCCGGGCTGCTCGTGGACTTCGCCGGGGAGATCGGTGCGACCCTTCTCGTGCGCGGGTTGAGGGCGATTTCCGACTACGAGTACGAGCTCCAGATGGCGCTCATGAACCGGCGACTCGCGCCCTCGATCGAGACGGTGTTCTTGATGGCCAAGGAGGAGTACTCGTACGTCTCGAGCCGCCTCGTGAAGGAAGTCGCGCGGCTGGGGGCGGACGTCTCCGGCCTCGTGCCCGAGCCGGTGCGACTGCGGCTCGAAGCGCGGCTGCCGCGCTCGTGACGGGCGAAGGCCGCGTGGTCGAGACGGAGCTTCGCGTCCGCTACTCGGAGACCGACCGGATGGGGATCGTCTACCACGGCGCCTACGTCACGTGGTTCGAGGTGGGACGCACGGAGTACTGCCGCGCCGCCGGATTCCCTTACCGGCGCATGGAGGACGACGGGCTCCTGATCCTCGTGACCCGCGTCGAGTGCGCGTACCGCCGCCCGGCGCGCTACGACGACCGGGTCGTCGTTCGCGCGACCCTGACCGAGCTCGCTTCGCGCGGCGTCGC
>DASRPJ010000141.1:0-12693 GCA_035646435.1 Thermoanaerobaculia bacterium
TCGTTCTCGTAGATCAGCAGTAGGTATTTCATCGTCGTTTTCCTTTCCGGTCGAAATACGGCTGTTCAGGGTGAATGGTTCAGCGAGTCTTGCGGACGAGGTGGGACTTCGCGACGAACACCGGCTTGCCGGCCTCGATCTCGGTCCAGACGCTCTTGATCTCGTCCGCGCCGACGAGCTCGAGCGACGCCGAGTTCATGTGACGGTCCTTCTTCGGGTCGATGTTCGTGCCGCCGTCGAAGGCGAAGTCGATGCGGTTTCCCCGCGGATTGCGGGCGCGCATGCGGGGCTGGTTTCCCATGCAGTAGTGCGTGAGGACGAGATCGGAGCCGTCGGCATGGTACACGGTGACCATCTCGTGCGGGCTTCCGGGGAATACGGTCTCGACGACCGCGGAGCCGGCCGCCGTCACCACGTAGCGGGCGACGAGGTCGCCCTTCTTGGACAGCTCGCTGTCCTCCGCGGCGACCCACTCGCCGGCGAGCGCCTTGAAGCGATCGAGGGCCGCCGAGGACGCCCTGGCGGGGTGCGCCTCGTGGGTCTTGTCGGGGGCCGCCAGGGCGACGCCCGCGGATACGAGCACCGTGGTGAGAACGGCATGTCGAAGCGCGTTTCCGAACATTTCGGGTCTCCTTCCTTCGTTTTCGAGGCGCCCCATGCGCCTCTCGTCCTGTAGTCGAACGGGGAAGGGGGGAATCGACAGGCGGCCCGCACGGACGTATCGTCTGACCCGATGACCCGGGCGGTGAGCGCGGCCAGGAAATGACCCTCCTTCTCCTCTTCCTCCTCTACGCGATCGCGCTTTCGGTGGCGCTCGCTTTCGCCGGACACCGGTCCCGGACCGCGCGCCTGGAGGTCCCGGCGCGGCCGCGGCCCGCTCGGATCCTCGTCGTCGGAGCCACCGGCGGAACCGGCCGCCAGCTCGTCCTGCAGGCGCTCGAGCGCGGCTTTGCGGTCACCGCGCTCGCGCGCGACCCGTCACGGCTCACGGTCACACACCCGCAACTGACGGTCGTTCGGGGTGACGTGCTCGATACGGGTTCCCTGGATGCCGCGATGCGCGGCCAGGAGGCGGTCCTTTCCGCGCTCGGCCACAAGCGGTTCTTCTCGACGCGCCGGATCCTGTCGGAGGGGACCCGGAACGTCCTGCGGGCCATGGAGGCCAACGGCGTTTTACGCTTCGTCTGCGAGACCTCGCTCGGCATCGGAGACAGCGCCGGGCGCCTCGGTCTCTACTACACGTTCTTCACCATCCCCGTCGTTCTGCCTGTCTACTATTGGGACAAGACGCGGCAGGAACGAATCATCGCGGAGAGTGACCGGGAGTGGATCATCGTTCGACCCGGGCTCCTGACGAACGGCGAGAAGCGCGGCCGCTATCGCCACGGTTCTGCCGTCGGGAGCTTCCTCTGGACGGTGAGAATTTCGCGGGCGGACGTGGCGGACTTCATGCTGAACCAGCTCGAGTCCGACACGTACCTCCGCGCGGCGCCGGGCGTCTGCGGGTAGCCCGACAAATAGAATCTTTCGCAGGGGGGCATGATGGATGGGAACCGAACGACCCGACGCGAGTGGCTTCTCCTCTGTGCCGCGGCCGGAGCGTCCGGCGTCCTCGTGAGAACGGCCGACGCCGCGGAGCGCCCCGTTCCCGCGGTCTCCGTCGTGGACCACCTGCTCCTCGGGGTCTCGGACCTCGACGTCGGCGTCGCGTGGTTCGAGAAGGCGACGGGAGTGAAAGCGGTCTTCGGCGGGACGCACCCGGGGATGGGCACGCGCAACGCGCTCGTCTCGCTCGGCGGCAAGCGCTATCTCGAGATCCTCGCGCCGGACCCGGCGCAGACGGCGTTCAACTTCCGAATCGACGTGCGCGAGCTGAAGGAGCCGCGGCTCGTGAACTGGGCCGCCGCCGCGACGGACATCGAGGCGGTGGCGAAGAAGGCGCGAAAGACCGGCTACGAGCTCTTCGGTCCGCAGCCCGGCTCCCGCGAGCGCCCCGACGGCAGGACGCTCCGCTGGAAGCTCCTCGGCGTGATGCACGACCTCGGCGCCGACGGGATCGACCCCATTCCGTTCTTCATCGAGTGGGCCGCCGACGCCGTCCACCCGTCCCGGGAGTCGCCGACGGGCTGCGAGCTCACGTCGCTCGAGATCGAGCATCCCAGATCCGCCGCCGTCAAGAAGACGCTCGCGGCGCTCGGAATCGCGGCGGACGTCCGGAAGGGAAAGGTCGCGCGCCTGACGGCCACGCTCTCCGGCCCGAAGGGCACGGTGACGCTTCGTTGACGAGGGCGCTCGGTGCCGTCTCGAAGGGAGGCCGATGATGTCGCGTTTTCGTTCTGGAGCCCTTCTGCTCGTTCTCGCGCTCACGCTCTCCGCAGCCTGCCGTCGAGAAACGGAGACCGCGGGCACTCCCGACACCCCGCCCGCCGAATCGGGCGGGGCCGCCCCGGCCGAGTCCGCGGCGCCGGCCGCGGAGACCGGCGCGGTGGCGAGCGTGCCGGTCGAGGTCGCCGCGGCGGATCTCGACGCGTTCGAGCGCGGTTTCGCGAAGGAGATCGAGGTGGTGAAGGCGGCGCAGCAGCGCGCCGCGTCGGCGACGACCGCGGTGGAGCGCGCCAACGCCGCGCAGGCGCAGTGGGAAGACCAGACCGCGCCGGAGGGCGCGCGGGCGGCCGGCCTGGCGCCCGAGCGGTACCGCGCGGTCCGCGAGACGGTGACCCGCGTTCTCGAGACGCTCGACTTCCAGGGCAAGATCGATGGCCCCAAGTCGATCGACCTCGAGCGGGCGGCGCCCGAGGTGCGCGCGCGCGTGGCCGGCGACGCGTACTCCGGACTGTCTCCCGCTACCGCGTCCGCGATTCGGGCGCGCATGGATCGGCTCGTGCCGCTCTGGGTCGAGTACGTGAACCTGACCGCGGTGGCCGGCTGAGCGCCGTGATCATCGGCGCTCACTCGATCCTCTACAGCAAGGATCCCGAAGCCGACCGCGCCTTCCTGCGGGACGTGCTCGAGCTCCCGAACGTCGACGTCGGGGGAGGGTGGCTCATCTTCGGGCTTCCCCCCGCCGAGGTCGCGGTCCATCCGTCGCGCAAGAACGACGTCCACGAGTTCTACCTGATGTGCGACGACGTCAAAGCGTTCCGAGCGCAGATGAAGACGCGCGGCATCGCCTGTTCCGCCGTACAGAGCCTCGGCTGGGGCGTTCTCACGGAGCTGACGCTTCCGGGTGGCGGCAAGCTCGGCGTCTACGAGCCCCGGCACGCCCGCCCGAAAGTGATGCGGGTGAAAGCGAAACCGCGCAAGGCGGCCGTCCGACGATGAATCTTCGTTCGCGAGGTCTCGGCATCGCCCTCGCGCTGACGACACCGGTTTTCGCGTCGGATCCTCCCTCGGCCGCGACGCTGCGAAGCGCGTTCGAGGCCCAGTTCCCGAAGGCCGAGGCCTCCGCCGCGGCGCTCGAGCTCGAGCGGCTCGCCGCTTCGCTCGGCTTCGACCTCGCGCCGAGGGACAACTCGGTCCCGGTGGGCGAGGCGCCTTCCGGAGGCGTCGCCGAGCCGGCTCCGTTCACGCTCAATGCGGAGCGCGCGCGCTCCCGCCCGTCCGCGGAGGCGCAGGCGGCGTTTCAGGGGATCAAGGCCGCGGTCTTCCAGTTCCTCGATCGCGAGCTCAAGTCGGCCGACGAGCGGATCGCCGCGCCGCCGCCGGCGGTCGAGCGTTACTTCTCGGAGCACGAGAGCCTGCTGTCCGCCGCCGAGTCCCTGCTCCTTCGCGAACCGGACGTCCGCTGGGAGATGGATTTCTCCCGGCCCGAGGCGGCTCCCATTCCGAACCTTCTGGGGATCATGACGCTCCAGCGCCTCTTCGTCGCCCGCGCACTCCTGCAGGAACGGGACGGTGAAACGGAGGCGGCGCTCACGACGCTCGACGCGGCCTGGAGGTTGAACGCGGTCGTCTCGTCGCGGCCCGAGCTCATCTCGCAGCTCATCACGGTGGCCGCCGCGAAGCTGCACGTTGGAGCCCTGCGAAAGCTGGACGACCCGGCGCAGGGCTGGGCGGATCGCGTGCGTGACGGGGAGTTCTACGCCCGGTTCCTCGCGGCCTTCCAGAACCAGGTGTGGCAGACGTCTCGCGACGTCCAGGACCTCACAGGCGAGAGCGGCGCGTTCGGGCGAATTCTGCGGAAGATGGTCGCCGCGTTCCAGGAGGGAGACCTCTGCGCGTGGACCGCGGAGAGGCTGCAGGAAACGTGGGCCCGCGCCGCGCAGGGGGAGTCGACCGAGGAAGAAATGTTGGCCACGATTGCCGCGCCTAACCTGATGGACAGCTTCCTGCGATGGCGGCGCCACCGGATCGACTCGGAGCTGACCGCGCTCGTCCTGGACGCGCGCAGCGAGCGCGCCGGGTCCCCCCGCCGAGCGTGGCCCGCGAAATTGCCGGCCGCGGGAGCGCGCGTCTGCCCGAACGAGCCGTGGTCGTATCGGCCGGCGAGAAATGGAACGGCGACCTTCGCGTTCGAAGGACGGATCTCGGAGAGCTCCGCCCCGCTCCAGCTCCCGCTCCGGTTCACGGCGGGCGCTCTCTCGAAGAAAACGACGCAAGCGAAGCAGGGCTTCGTCGTCGCCGACGACGGCGTCCGCCTCTTCTACCGGAGGATCGGCGACGGTCCGCGCACGTTCCTCGTGCTCCATGGCGGCCCCGGCTCGAACATGAACGGAGTGTGGCCGGACCTGGAGCCCCTCGCGAGCGCGGGGCGGTCGATCATCCTCTACGACCAGCGCGGCGGCGGGCGCTCCCAGGTCGTCAAGGATCCGGCGAGGTTGACCGCGGCCCACCACGTGCGCGACCTCGAGGCGGTGCGCGCGCACTTCCGTCTCGAGCGGTTCACGCTCGTGGGGGAGTCCTGGGGCGCCGGCCTCGCGGCCCTCTACGCCGCCGAGCACCCGGCGCGGGTCGACCGGCTGCTGCTCTTGGGACCGATGCCGCCGACCCGGGAGATCCTCGAGCAAAGGATGGACGACTCCGACACGAAGATGGGGTTTCGCACGCGGCTCGCGGACGTTTCGCGGAGAATGGCGAATGCCGCGGATCCGATCTCGGTCTGCAAGGAGTTCTTCTCTCTCTATCTGCCGCAGTTTTTCGTGCGCCCAGAGACCGTCGCCCGCCGCCGCGCGAGCTCGTGCAACGCGCCGGCCGAAGGGGTCCGGAACTACTTCGTTGTCAACAAGGCCACGCTCGACTCGCTCGGCGCGTTCGACTTTCGGCCGGCGCTCACCCGGTTGACGATGCCCGCCATGGTCGTCGAGGGCGAGAAGAGCATTTCGTCGACCGTCGAGAGCGCGCGGGTCTTCGCGGAGTCGATTCCGGGTGCGGCGCTCCTGCTCGTGCCCGAGGCGGGCCATTTTCCCCAGGTCGAAAACCCCGACGCCTTCTTTCCCGCGGTCGAGAAGTTCCTGAACTCAAGCGTTCGGAAGGAGAAGTGATGCGAAGCATCGGTCGGAGCATCCTGGCGGTCATCGGAGGCGGGTTCGTGTGCGGGATCGTCGTGTTCGCTGTCGAAATGGTCAGCAGCCAGGTCTTTCCGCTGCCGCCCGGCGTCGACCTGACGGATCCGGACGCGATCCGCGCCGCGGTGGCGGACTTGCCGCTCGGCGCCTTTCTGTTTCTCCTGGTCGCGTGGTTCGTGGGAGTGTTCGCGGGCGCATGGGTCGCCGCCCGGCTCGCGCCCCAGTCACCGTTCGTGCACGGCATGATCGTGACGGGTCTCGTCGTGGCTTCGTCTCTCGTGAACCTGGCCACGCTGCCTCACCCGGCCTGGATGTGGGTCGCGGGTCCCGCCGTGATTCTCGCCTCCGGCTGGCTCGGGGCGCGCCTCGGCGGCCGCGGCCGCGCGATTCCGGCTCCGGCTTGACGCCGGAAGTTTCCGCGGGGAGACGGGTCCTCGAAACGGAGCGGCTGGTGCTGCGCCGGCTGACCGTCGACGATGCGCCGTTCATGCTCCGGCTCCTGAACGAGCCGTCGTGGCTGCGGTTCATCGGCGACCGCGGCGTTCGAACGATCGAGGAGGCGCGCCGGTACATTCTCGAGGGACCGGTCGACATGTACGAGCGCCTGGGCTTCGGGATCTACGCGACGACGCTCAAGGGCGACGACTCGGTCCCGATCGGGATCTGCGGGCTCGTCAAGAGAGCGGGACTCGAGGACGTGGACATCGGGTTCGCGCTCCTCCCGGAATACTGGGGCAAGGGGTACGCGTACGAGGCGGCCTCCGCGGTGATGGGGTACGCGAAGAGCGTCGTGGGCCTCGGGCGGATCGTGGCGATCACCTCGGTCGACAACGAGACCTCCGCCCGGCTTCTCGGGAAGATCGGCCTGCGGTTCGAGAGGGTGATCCGTTTGACCGAAGGAGGCGAGGAGGTCCGTCTCTTCGCGTGGGAGGCCGGGTCTTAACGCGCTTCGGCGCTGTCCGGTCGGAGGATGTCGGGAGCCCGCCGGGGGTTCTGCTACCCTCGATGGACCGCAAACCCGACAGAAAGGAGAGCCCGATGTCCCACCTTCGGCTTTTCGCGTGCGCAGTTCTCTTCACGACTCTCGGCACTGTTCTCCCGGCGGCCGAGCCCGTGCCCGCAGATCTCCACACCGGCATTGCCGTCGACGTCACGGTCACGCCGTTGGACGCGGCTCGAACGCGGTTCCTCTGCCTCGTTCGAGTTACCGATCTCCCCTCGGACCAGCTGATCTCGGGAATCAACATCCAGCTCGTTGCGGGACGCTCCGCCACGGCCGCGTCCGTTTTGCGGTCCGGAAGCGAGGTCAACGTCCTCGCGAAGGTCGAGGAAGGCGGCACCGCCGCCTCCTACTCGGTCGAGTACCGGAAGGGCGCTGTCGTCGTGGCCACGCAGAAGGGCTCGATTGCGCTCTCCCCGGCGGCCACCGGTCGGAATTGAGCGTTGTGGGGTCAACGCCGTCAGCGTTGACCCCTGTCAGAGAATCAGGACTGACCCCGGCCGGAGCCCCTAGCTCTTCTTTTCGCTCCAGGTCTTGCGGACGTTCCGGAGCTCTTCGAGGAGCGGGGCGGACGTGTCGGGCTTCGCGGCGGCAAGGGCCTTGTCAATCTCGGCGATCGCCTCTCGTGTTTTCCCGAGGGCCTCGTAGTACCGCGCCTTCCCGTAGTAGACGGCCGGCGTCGGGCTGATCGCAATGGCCTTGTCGAGCCACGCGCCCGCCTCGTCCATGTAGAGCTTGTTCTGAACGAGGTAGTTGCCGCCGCGGTAGTACGTCTGCCACTCGGTCGGCTTCGCTTTCGCGACGCTCTCGCGCAGCATGCCGACGACCTTCGTGTGCGTGTCGGTCGCGTTCTTGAAGCTGAAGGGGACCTGCAGGCTCTCCCACGCGAGCACGACGCGGGCCGTGTCCATCGTGGGGTCCTCGAACCGGAACTGCATCCACTCCTGGGGCTGACCGGCGAGCGGGGTCACCTTGGCGCGGACGGCGTCCTTCGCGGCGTCGTAGCTGTACGAGCCCCACTGGTTCGCCTGTTTGTTGAGGATGATCGTCCACTCCTTCTCGCCCGGAATCGTGTGGAGCGAATAGGTGCCGGCCGGAAGGGGCTGACCCTCGACGACGACGTCTTCGGTGAACTGGATCGTCGTGGCGGAGTTCGCGCCCGTCCGCCAGACGCTGCCGTACGGAACGAGCGCGCCCCAGATCTTGCGTCCCTTCACTCCCGGGCGGCTGTACGTGATCGTGACGTCGTTCAGCCCGACCGTCTGTTTCACGGTAGCGGCCTGGCTGATCTGCGGGAGGCGGACCGGGACGGGCGTGGGCTGCGGGTTCGGGGTCGGGCTCTGAGCGATCGCGCTGCCGGCGAGGAGAAGAGCGGCGAGCGTTCCCGTGCCCGCCCGCGTAGAGAATCTGTTCATCGTCACTCCTTTCGTGGCCGGTAAGGATACACGGCCCGCAAGTAGAATCGCCGTGCTCATCGGTATCGCAAGGCGATGGAAGATCTCTCTGCCGAACCCGCTCCGAAACCGCTCGTCCGGCCGGCGACGGAGGCCGACGCGGAGGAGATTTTCCGCGTCCACAGCGACTCGATTCTCGCGCTCTGCAGCGACCGGTACTCGCCGGACGAGATCGCGGCCTGGATCGCCGTCCGGTCGCCCGCGTCCTACCGCGTGGCGCTCGCGTCCCGGGCGCTCTTCGTGGCGGAGTGGCAGGGCGAGATCGTCGCATTCGGGCAGCTCGATCCGGAGAAGGGCGAGATCGAGGCCTGCTACGTCGCGCCGGCGGCGGTCGGGGCGGGAGTCGGCGCCGCCCTCCTCGGCCGCATGGAAGACGAGGCGCTTCGGCGCGGACACTCGTTCGTGCGGCTGAACTCGACGCTGAACGCCGAGGGGTTCTACGCGCGGTGCGGGTACCGGTGGCTCGGCAAGGCGACGCACCGTCTGAGCGGGAAGGTGGATCTCGCGTGCATCCGGATGGAAAAGGAGCTCGCGTGATCGCGCTCTCGCGGATTCGCGACGCCGCCGCGCGGATCGCCGGCAACGTGCACCGAACGCCGCTCCTCTCCGCGGCCGGGCTGGGGTCGCGCTTCGGAGCCTCCCTCTATCTGAAGTGTGAGAGCCTGCAGAAGACCGGATCGTTCAAGCCGCGCGGCGCCCTCAACAAGGTGTTGTCGCTGTCGCCGGAGGAACGGGCGCGCGGCCTCGTCACGGTCTCCGCCGGCAATCACGCGCAGGCGGTCGCGTGGGCGGCGCGGATCGCGGGGGCCGCGTGCACGGTCGTGATGCCGTCGGGCGCGCCGACGTCGAAGATCGAGGCGACGCGAGGGTACGGCGCGGAGATCGTGCTGCACGACGATCGCGCGACGCTCTTCGACAGGCTCGCGGAAGTCCGCGACTCGCGCGGGCTCTCCTTCGTCCACCCGTTCGACGACGCGGAGGTCATCGCCGGGGCGGGCACGACCGGGCTCGAGATCCTGGAGGACCTTCCCGACGCCGACGTGATCGTCGTCCCGATCGGCGGAGGCGGGATCCTGTCCGGCATCGCCTCCGCCGCGCGCCCGGTCCGACCGGGCGTCCGGCTCGTCGGCGTCGAGCTCGAGGAGGGACCGGGGATGGCTCCGGCGCTGGCGGCGGGGAAGCCGGTGAAGGTCACGCGCCCGTGGAACACCGTCGCGGACGGCATGACCCCGCCGTTCGTCGGCGCACTGACCCTCGAGATCGTGCGCGAAGCCGTCGACGACGTCGTCGGGATCTCCGAGTCCGCGATCGTCGAAGCGATGAAGCTCCTGATGACCCGCGCGAAGCTCTACGTCGAGGGCGCGGGCGCCGCCGCGACCGCCGCCCTTCTCGACGGCAAGGTCCGCGTCCCGCCCGGCGCGAAGGTCGTCGCCCTGATCTCCGGCGGCAACGTGGACCTGGCGGACTACCGGAGCTCGGCGCGATAGGTCGCGACGCGCGTCACGTCTCCGGTGATCGCGACGAGGGTTTCCGCGGTTCCGAAGGGGGCGATCGGGCCGGAGAAACGGCCGTTGACGGACGCGAACGGGAAACCGTTCGCGCCTGCGGCGATGACCCGAAAGTACGTGCTGGACCCCGCGAACGCCGTGGCGCAGCGGTTGCGGGCCCGGACGACGAGCTGGATGGCGGGGCCCGCGGCGCCGTAGGCGGAAACCGAGTTCGGGGTGGCCTCCAGGGAGAGGCACCCGCTCGGCTCGTCTTCGGGGCGCTCCTCGATCGCGGCCACGGGCGGCGGCGGCGGCGGTGCTTCCGTGGGGGGCGGAACCTCGGTGGCGGTCGCCGGCGCGACGTACTCTCTCTCGAGGGGAAGCTCGATCGTCGAGCCGGACTCGACCGGTGCAGGCTCGGGTTGCGGCGCCTCCCGCAGGGCGACCGGGGTCGGCTCGACCGGACGCTCGTCCGGTTCCCGCGTGCTCCGGCGACCGAACTCGTAGGCCGCGAGCGCAATCGCGCCACCGATCAGGAGAAGGACGATCGCTTTTCCCGTCGACACGTCTTCGTCGATTAGAGCACCCTCCGCGAAATACTGCGACGTTTTTTCCCGCGCGTTGAGCCGCGGTATCGCAGTGCGCCATCGCGTCGCGCAATTCACTCGTTTTTATCGGGTGTCTTCGCATTCTTCAAAACCAAACGGCGCGACTTCCGTCATAGCTCATGAAAGAGAAACCAAAGGAGGCTTCCGTGAAAAACCGATTCCCTCTCGCTCTCGCCGTCCTCGCGATCGTCGGGCTCGCTGCGTGCTCGACCGTCGCGACACTCAGCACCGACTCGATGACCGCCCTCAAAGAGCTGCGCGCGGTCCATGCAACGCGCGCCGACTCCTACGCGAAGAAAGACGCGGCGGCTGTCGCCGCGCAGCACGCGCCGGCTCTGACGGCGACCCTCGCCGACGGAACCCGCCTCGACCGCGCCGGGTTCGAGACGTATCTCTCCCGCAAGATGCAGGAATCGTCCTCGGTGCCCGCGTCGCGGATCGACTGGCTTTCCCAGGAAGGGGCGAACTACGTCGCGCTCGTTTCGCCGGGGCTCGACGGTCAGGGGACCGTCCTACGCGAGACGTGGGTGAAGACGCCGGACGGCTGGAGGCTGAAGGCCGTCGAGGCGCTCACCGAGGAGTCCGCGATCGCCTACCGCAAAGCGGAAAGCAAGAACTCCTAGGCCCTCCGTTTCGGGGGCGGCGCACGGGCGCCGCCTCCGACCTTTTTGTCTACTGCAGCTGAGAAGGCAGCCGCGGCGAGGAGAGGAGGTTCTCGAAGACCTCCCAGCGCCGCTCGGGGTTGCCCGGCGTTCCGCCCTTCGACTCGACGTACCGCCGCACGAGGTCCTTTCCCAGGTTGTAGTTGATGACGTAGCTGCGGTACTGGTGGATGAAACGCACGCGCTGCTCGGCGCGGTCCCGCGGGTAGAGCGCGTACTCGGCGAGCCACCGCGCCGCCTCCTTCGCGTCGATCTCGCCGTTCAGGTACTTCCTCGCGGCCTCGTTCCCCGCGTACGCCAGCCGATCGACGATCTCCCGGACACGCGCGTACTCCTCCGCGCGCGCCGGGTTCAGCCCGGCGAGCGGATAGAGGGTCGCCTTCTCGTAGTCGGTTCGCTCCCCGCCCGGAAACGCCATCTCGATGCCGAAGTTGGCGCTGCCCTCGGCGATCAGGGATTGAGGCGAGAAGAGCGGGTAGACGGCGTACTCGACCCAGCCGCGGTCGCGCCCGAGGTTTTTCTCGAGGAGCGCGTTGTACACGTGGTGGCCCGGATACCCCTCGTGGCAGGCCAGGTCGATGGCGCGATCGATCGTGATGGGCAGGTCCGTGTTGACCTGGATGAGGCTCTTGAATCCCCCCTGGTACCAGTTGTACGCGCTCCACGTCTTGCCGGTGACGTACTCGATCGTGAAGCTCTCGCCGGGAGGCAGCTCGATGTGCGGGCGCGTCCGGTCCCGGCACTCTCCGACCGCGGTGCGGAAGACGGCGTCCACCTTCTCCTTCGGGATCGTGAAGTCCCTGCGGAAGGCTTCGTACCGCTCGAGGAGGGTCGCGGCGGCGCCGCCGCCCGGCAGGGCCCGGTCGAGCTCGTCGCGGACGCCGCGGAAGTGCTCCTCGGTGTTCAAGGGTGCGACCGCGTCGTAGAGCGCGCGGGACTCCTCGTCGAACGAGAACCGCCTGCCGCGGAGCATGTCGACGCGCGCGGCGAGCGCCTCGAGCTGGCGCGTCAAGTAGCTCCGGCGCAGCCGCAGCATCTCGTCGGAGGGTTCCGGGATTGCCCGGAGGCTCGCGATGACCGCGCTCGCGTCGGTGGCGATCTCGTCTAAGGGGCGCTTCGCCGCCTCGGCCTCCCGTTTCCACTCCGCCGGGCCGTAGAACGCGTCCACGTAGTCCTTGTCGTGCCGGCCAACGGCGAGCACGAGCTTCACGTACCGCTCCGCGGCGTCGTTCATCGCCGGGAGAGTATCGGAGGGGCCGGGCGCGGTGGTCGCGCAGGCAGACGCGAGGAGCGCGGTCAGGAGCATCGCCGAGAGGCGGCGGGCGCGGTCCGTTCTCATGAGGACGAGCTTATCGGCTCCGCGCTACCGATAAGATGACGCCGTGACGGAGAGCCGCGTTTCCCGCAACGACCCGTGCCCCTGCGGAAGCGGCCTGAAGTACAAGAAGTGCCACGAGGGGAGGGACGCCGAGAAGCCGAGCCGGTCGGGGTGGCTCACGATGGCGGTCCTCGGCCTCCTCGTCGTGGGCGGCGCGACGGCCGTCGTAATCACCTTCGCTCGCGACGGCGGCAGCGCGTTGCGAACGGGCGGACGCCCCGGCCAGGTCTGGTCGCCCGAGCACGGGCACTGGCACGACGCTGCCGCGCCGGCGAACGCGCCGCTCATTCCCGGAGTCATCGGGGGGCAGAAGCCTCCGCCGGCCGGCACACCGCCGCCGGGGAAGGTCTGGTCCGCGGAGCACGGACACTGGCACGACGCGCCGGGGGCGATCCCGGGTCTCGCCGGGACGCCGGGCGCCGCGCCGGGTGCCGCGCCGACCGCCGGGGAGCCGCAGCCACCTCCCGCCGGGACTCCGCCGCCGGGGAAGGTCTGGTCGTCGGAGCACGGGCACTGGCACGACGCGCCGGGGGCGATTCCGGGTCTCGCGGGGACGCCGGGCGCCGTGCCGCCGCCGCCGCCGCAACCGAACCCCTGAAG
>DASRPJ010000142.1:0-20318 GCA_035646435.1 Thermoanaerobaculia bacterium
TCCTCGACGCTGGGAACCAACCTCACCTCGCGCTCCATCGACACCCTCCCCACCGGCCGGAACTACGCGTCGATCGCGCAGGTGGTGCCCGGCGTCTCCTCCGACGCCAACCCCGATCCGATCGCCCGTTCCACCATCACCGTGTACGGCTCCTCGGGCGCCGAGAACGCCTTCTACATCGACGGCGTCAACACCACCGGCGTCGAGTACGGCTTCCAGGGGAAGGACCTCAACTTCGAGTTCATCCAGGAAGTGCAGGTCAAGACCGGCGGCTACGAGGCGGAGTTCGGCCGCTCGACCGGCGGCATCATCAACGTCATCACCAAGTCGGGCGGCAACGAGTTCCACGGAACCCTGGACGCGCGGTACCGCTCCGAGAAGCTCACCGAGGAAGGCGAGGAGACCCGCGACTTCCCGGCCGGGACCGACACGCTCCGCTACGACCGCGACCGGCAGGACTTCCAGAACTTTTCGCCGTCGGCGACCCTCGGGGGTCCGCTGCTGCGCGATCGGATCTGGTTCTTCGGCTCCGTCGAGCGCCCGCAGTTCGAGAACCAGCCGCCGGACCTCTTCGGCTTCCAGCCGGGGCGGCGCGACTTCCAGGGGTGGACGGTCTTCGCGAAAGCGACGGCCACTCCGGCGCCGAGCCACACGCTCGCTTTGAAGTTCAATAGCGAGACGGCGGACGTCCCGCACGCCCAGAACAGCTCCTTCTACACGCCGGAGGCGGGCTACGACCAGTCGCAGGACCTTCGCATCTACAACGCCTCCTACGACGCGGTCTTGAACCCGAGCTGGCTCGCCAACTTCCAGGTCGGCTACCTCGAGAACAGGCTCGACGCGCGGCCCCACAGCGGCGACCTCGACACGACGGGCACGATCGACCAGGTGACCGGAATCGCGTCCGGCAACTACACGAACGTCCAGACTTCGGAGCGCCCGCGCCTTCAGGCGCTCGCCTCCACGAGTTACCTCGCGGAGTTCCTCGGAAGCCACGTCTTCAAGGTGGGCACGGACCTCGAGTGGACGAAGTTCGAGAACCTGAACAACGTGACGGGCACGCCGCTCGACCCTTCGTTCTGCTCGGAGCAGTTCGGCCAGCCGGCCGGAGCGACGTGCGGCGCCATCAACGAGCCCGCGGACGGGGACAACTTCCTCTACCTCGTCTACACGGATCTGCCCGTGCAGACGTTCGAGGGGCGGGGGATGTCTTTCTACGCGCAGGACGAGTGGCGGCCGGTGCAGAACCTCACGGCCAAGATCGGCCTGCGCTACGACGAGGCGGACTTCTACCTGCCCGGCGACGAGAAGGTGAAGACCTTCGCCCGCTTCCAGCCGCGCGTCGGGATCGCGTGGGACCTGTTCAACAACGCCTCGACGATCGTGAAGGCGAACGCGGGCGAGTTCATGGAAGACAACGCGCTCACCCTTCCCTCGTTCCTCTCCCGGCAGGGGTCGGTGCTCTCCCTTTTCCTCTGGTCGAACGCGCAGCAGCGCTATCGCTTCTTCGGCGCCTTCGGCGGGCCCTCGGGCAACGCCCTCGACCCGTCGATGCGGCCCACGTACTCGCAGCAGGTCACGGGCGGCGTCACGCAGCGGATCTTCAAGAACACGAGCCTCGACGTCACCGGGATCTACCGGCGCAACAAGAACGTCTTCGAGGACACGTGCGCCGACGAGGACTGCACGTTCTACTGGCTGACGAACCGCCCCAACGGGATGGACGTGCTGAAGTCGAACTACCGCGGCCTGATCTTCAAGGTCGAGAGCCGGCCGACCGAAGGGATGAGCTGGATCCTCTCGTACACGACGTCCAAGTCGCGGAGCGCCGTCGAGTACACACAGAACGCGGGCTCGGACTTCGACGTCTTCCCGGAACATTACGTCAACCGTTTCGGCTACACGTCCGACGACGCGCGCCACGTCGTGAAGCTCGACGGCTACGTCCGGCTGCCGTGGGAGCTCTTCCTCGGGACGAGCGCGTACTGGGACAGCGGAATCGCCTACAACGTGACGCGCCCCGCGGCGAGCTATGGGGTCGAGTTCCTCGAGCCGCGCGGCTCGCGGCGCCTTCCCGACTTCTACCGGTGGGACGCCCAGCTCCAGAAGGACTTTCCGATCGGGCCGGTGCGCATCGGCTTGATCGGCGCGGTGTTCAACATCCTCGACACCGAGATCGCGATCCAGCGCGACGAGAACGTGGGCGACGGCGGCACCATCGACGAGCCGACGAACCCGCGGTTCAACTTCGCCACTGCGTGGCAGCGGCCGCGCAGCTACGAGCTCGGATTCCGGATCGAGTTCTGAACCGGCACCTCTTTTCGCCTTTCCCCTCCGGGGGCGTCCGGAATTCGCCGGGCGCCCCCGCCTTTTTTTTCCTGGTCCTCGCCGCCGGCGCGCTCGCGCTCGGCTGCTCGCGCCCCGCGTCCGACGACGCGCCCGCGGCGGCCGCGCGGGAAACTGCCGTCTCCCCCGTTCGCGACGTCGTGCTCGTCACGATCGACACGCTGCGCGCGGACGCGACCGGCTTTTCCGGCAACCGGAAGGCTTCGACCCCGCATCTCGATCGCCTCGCGCGGGAGGGCGTCGTCTTCGACCGCGCGCGCGCCTCGAGTGTCGTCACCCTTCCCTCCCACGCGACGATCCTGACGGGCCTCTACCCGCCGGACCACGGGGTGCGCGACAACACGGGCTTTCGCCTCGATGCCTCAATCCCGACCCTCGCGACGATCGCGCGGGAGCGCGGCTGGGCGACGGGCGCGTTCGTCGCCGCGTTTCCTCTCGACTCCCGGTACGGTCTCGACCGCGGCTTCGACGTGTACGACGACGGCTACGCGCCGTCCGGCACGCCGGGAGACTTCGCGATGCCCGAGCGGGCCGCGCCCGAGGTCGTGTCGGCCGCGCTCGCGTGGTGGGGCGCGCAGAAGGGGCGCCCGCGGCTCCTCTGGGTCCACCTCTACGAGCCGCACGCTCCGTACCGTCCGGCGCCGCCGTTCGGGGAGAAGTTCCGGGACGATCCGTATCTGGGCGAGGTGTCGGCCGCGGACGCGGCGCTCGGCCCGCTCTTCGACGCGCTCGGTCCGGCGCGGGACGAGACGCTCGCGGTCGTCACCTCCGACCACGGCGAGTCGCTCGGCGAACACGGCGAAGCGACTCACGGCCTCTTCGCCTACGAGGCGACGCTTCGGGTGCCGCTCGTCGTCTGGGCGCCGGGAACGCTCTCACCCCGGCGCGACGAGGCCGCCGCGCGCCACGTCGATCTCCTTCCGACGATCCTGGAACGAGCCGGCCTCCCCGTTCCGGCGGGGCTGCCCGGGCGGTCTCTCGCCACTCCGGCCGCGGGGGAGCCGCAGTCGACCTACTTCGAGGCGATGTCCGCCTCGCTCAACCGGGGCTGGGCGCCCCTCTCGGGCGTCGTCGAAGGCGGATGGAAGCTCGTCCACCTGCCGATCCCGGAGCTCTACGACCTCGCGAGCGATACCGCCGAAGCGACGAACCTTTTCGGATCGCGTCGCGACGTCGCGCGGCGGCTCCAGGCGCTCCTCCCGAAACCGCGGACCGCGGCCGCGAAAGCGCCCTCGGTTGCCGGCGGAGAGGAGGCGCGGCGCCTCCTCTCGCTCGGCTACCTCTCCGCGAGCGGACGTTCCGCGCCCGCGTGGACGCCGGAGAACGATCCGAAGAGCCTCGTCGGGGTCAACGCGAAGATCCACGGCGCGATCGAGCTCTATCAGGAAGGTCGCGCGGGCGAGGCGGCGGCGGCGGCGCGTGCGATCGTGCGGGAGCGGCCCGCGATGTCCGTCGGTTACGAGCTTCTTTCGTTTCTACTGGACGAAACGGGCCGCCGCGGGGAAGCGGTCGAGACGCTCGCGGCGGCGCGGAAGCTCGGGCTCGCGTCCGAGGCGATGCAGGTCCGCCTCGCGCTCCTGCTCTCGGAAGGCGGGCGCGCGGCGGACGCGCTCGGCGTGCTGACGCCGCTCTCCGGCAGCGAGGACCCCGACACCAAGAACGCGATCGGGATCGCGCTCGCCGACGCCGGGCGGCTCGAGGAAGCGCTCGGCGTGTTCGCCGGGATCCTCGCGCGCGATCCGCGAGACCCCGTCGCGCGACAGAACGCGGGGATCGCGTTCCTGAAGGGGGAGCGCGTGAACGACGCCGTCCGTAGCCTCGACGCCGCGCTCGCGATCAACGAGCGGCTCCCGCTCGCGTGGAACGCCCGCGGCGTCGCGAAGGCGAAGCTGGGCGACTTCCGCGAGGCGTCGCGGTCGTGGGAGCGCGCGGCCGCCCTCGACCCGCGCCAGTTCGACGCCCTCTTCAACCTGGGCGTGACGGCGCGCCGCCGCGACGCCCTGGAGCGCTTCGTCCGGACCGCCCCTCCCGCCCGCTATCGAGCCGAGATCGCGTCCGCGCGCCGCCTCCTGAGGGGTCTGACCTGAATCTCTGCGTCCGGGGTCAGGCCTGAATCTCTGAGTTGAGCCCGATCGCTGGATCCCGACCTGGGAGATCCGCGCTTCCCTGGCGCTACCCCCTCCGACCAGAAACCTCCCATCGAAGCTCGCGACAAGAAAGGATGGAGGAGAGGCAGACGCACTTATGAGTCCGAGGATTCCGTGATGCCCCGGCCTCCGCGGCTGGAGTTCTCGGGCGCCGTGTACCACGTGGTTGCCCGCGGCAACGAACAGCGGGACGTCTTCCGCAACGACTCGGATCGCGAGTTCTACCTTGATCGTTTGGCGCACTATCGAGATCGTTTTCGCTTTCGGCTCTACGCCTACTGTCTGATGACAAATCATGTGCATCTTGCGCTGGAGACCGGCCCGGTCTTTCTGTCGCGGATCGTGTTGGCCCTACACGGCTCCTACGCCCAAGCCTTCAATCGGCGACATGGGCGCGTCGGGCACCTGTTCCAAGGGCGCTACAAGGCTTTTCTGGTCCAGAAGGCTTCCTACCTCCTCGCCCTCGTCCGCTACATTCACGAGAATCCCGTGAAAGCCGGGCTTGTCGCGGAAGCGCCGAATTACCGTTGGTCGAGCGATCGGTTCTACCGCGGGGCCCGGGCTCCCGACTGGTTGGACACCACTGGCCTTCTTCAACTGCTCGGTGCCGATCCGGGCAGGGCGGCTCGCCGTTATCAGACCTTCATGGCGTCTAACCGTTCGGGGGCGTACGAAGAGCTCGACCCGGTTGGGCGCGTCGTGAAGGGAGACGAGGGATTTGCTCGTGCGGCGCTCGAAAAAGCGCCGCCGGCCGAGCGCCGCAGAACATGGACCGTCGAACAGATCGCGGGCGTGGTGGCCCGCAAGGCCGGTCTCGACCTAGAAGCGATCAGAAGCGGAAAGTTTTCGCCGGAGCGAGCCCGGGCACGAGCGATCACGGGTTTGGTAGCCCGCACTCGCTGCCAGATTCCTCTGACGAGGGTTGCGGTCTTCTATCGCCGGGACCAGTCAACTCTCGTCAGAGATTGCCGAAGGATCGAGGCCGACCTCGATCGAATCGCTCTCGACAAAGAGCTCGACGTAATAGTGGATGAGCTGGACCGGAGGGGTCAGGCCTGAATTCAAGGCGCGCCGCGGACGCAGGGATTCAGGCCTGACCCCGGACGCAGATATTCAGGCCTGACCCTAAAAGCGGAAGGTGAAGCCTACGTGGCCGCCGGTCACCAGGTAGTCGTCGACGGTCGCGGTCGCGCCGGAGACGGTGTCCTGAAGGGTCCAGTCGGCGAAGTGGTAGTCGAGGCGGCCGGCCAGCTCCAGGGCGACCATCGGGATGAAGAACCAACGGAGGCCGAGGCTGCCGGCGGCGAGCACCTCCGTGCCGGCGTCGGTGACGACGGTGAAGGTCCCGCCGCCGGCGCGCGGACCGGAGACGTCGTCGACTTCGACGTTCGCGACGCCCGCTCCGACGGTCCAGAACCACTCGAAGCGGCCGCTCGCGTTCGGATACGACCGCTCCAGCCACGCGCGCACGACCGTCGAGGACCCCTTCGCGTCGATCACTTCCACGGCGGGGTCCTGCGACTGCCCGACGAGCGCGGCAATGCCCTCGACGTCGAACTCCGGAGAATGGTCGACGCCGACGCCCACGCGCCAACCCTCGCCCACGCGGAACCGCGCGAAGAGGCCGTAACCGATCATGTCGTTGGTGGGCTCGCCGTTACCGACGAGGACGTTGGCGCGCACGCCGAGGTCGAACGCCCCATCCGCCGCCGCGGCCGGAGCCGCCCCCAGGCAGACGAGGCCGATCGCGATCGCGGGCAGAAACAGGCGCCGTGCGAAACTCCTGCTCATCGGCACTCCTTATTCGTACTCGACCAACTCCAAGTCGCTGTCCACGACGAGACCCACACCGGGGCAGTAGATCTTGACCGATTCGGACTTGCGCTCGAGCGGGCTCGTCTCGACGACCCGGACGCAGTCCGTAAAGGTGCCCGCCTCCGTGTCGATCGTGATGCCCATTTCCGCGTTCTCGGCGCGGTCGAGGGCGATCCCGTCGGCGAGCTCCTGGAAGTACCGCGAGCCGAGCAGGAATGTGCCGGGCATGATGATGCCGGGCGCGGCGAGGCCGTTCGCGTCGGGTTGACCGGCGCGCCACGCGCCGTCGTGCGTGATGCTCCCGTCGGGGTGGAAGATGTCGACGTCCTCGCCGAAGTAGACGACGTCGCCCCTCCCGCCGCAGACGGCGAAAAAGTTGCGCGAGATCTCGATCACGTCGCCGTCGAGGGTCTCCCGCTCCTGGATGACGCGCGTGGTGACGGCGCCGAGGCCCGGCACGGTGATCACTTCGGTCTCGTCCAAGACCGTGATCTCGACGGTCTCGGACCCGTCCTCGTTCTCGAGCAGGAGGCGGTGCCCGACGACGAGCGGGAAGTACGGGTTCGTCCCGGTCGTCTGAAAGGTGCAGTCCGCGAGGCGGAAGTCGCTCGTGTACGGTCTTCGGTCGGGCGGCGCGGCGAGCGCCGTCGAAGCGAGTCCGGCGAGGCACGCGAAGGCGAGGGCGGCCGTCGGGGTTACGGGTCGAATTCTCATGGCGATCCTCCTTGATCGGTTCATCGGCTGTTATCCTTGGATGTCCCGTGGCGGAGAATCCTTCGCGCCCATCCCGTCTCCGCCGGCGGCCCTTTCGGGCGGCCCTTTCGGTCGCGCTCCTGGCCGCCGCCGCCCTCGCCGCGGCAAGTTCGCCCGGCCTCGCGCAGACCCCGGGAACGCGCGCCTTCACCGCGGGGATGCCGCTCACCGAAGCGCTTCTCCTCCTCCGGGAGCGGGGCCTGAAGCTCGTCTTCAGCAGCCGCATCGTGCGTCCGGATATGAGGCTTGGCTCCGTCCCCGTCGCCTCGGATGTCCGCGCGATCGCGGACGAGGTGCTCGCGCCGCACGGGCTCGCGGTCGAGGAGGCTCCCGGCGGAAGCCTCGTCGTCGTCCCCGCCCGCGGGCCGCGGCCTCCCGCGACGATCTCCGGCGTCGTGCGCTCGCGGCACGCGCTCTCGCCGCTGCCCGGCGTGTCGGTCCGCGTCCTCGGAACGAGGCTCGAGACGGCGACGGGATCCGACGGCCGCTTCGAGATCGAAAACGTCCCGCCTGGCACCTACACCGTCGAGGCGCGCCGCTCCGGCTTCGTCATCGCGGAGCGCGAAGGTGTCGTAGTCTTTCCCGCCGCGCCGCTCGACGTTTCGTTCGTGCTCCAGCCGGCGCCGCTCACGGGCGAAGAGGTCGTCGTCAATCCGAGCCGCATCGCGGTCCTTCAGGAGGAGCCGAACGCGCCATTCGCGCTCGACCAGGAGGAGATCACGAGACTCCCGCACCTGGGCGGCGACGTGTTCCGGACTCTCTCGCTCCTGCCGGGAACGACGTCGAACGACGTCACCGCGCAGTTCCACATCCGCGGCGGGCGCCGCGACGAGGTTCTCGTGCTCCTGGACGGCCAGGAGCTCTACGAGGCGTACCACCTGAAGGACTTCGACAATGCCCTTTCGGTCGTCGCGGCGTCCGAGCTGTCGAACCTCGACCTGACGACGGGCGCTTTTCCGTCGAGCTACGGCGACCGGATGGGCGGGATCCTGGATCTCACCACCCTCACGCCGTCGCAGCCGCACCGGTACCGGCTCTCCGTCAGCGTCGTGAACGCGCAGCTCGAGGGGGGCGGGACGATCGGCGGGCGGGGAACGTGGCTCGCGTCGCTGCGCCGCGGCTTCACCGACCTCGCGGGCCGCGCCTTCGGCTCGGAGGACCCGCGGTTCTGGGACCTCTTCGCCAAGGTCGACCACCGGATCACCGACTCGCAGTCGGTCCGGCTGAACACGCTCTACTCGGAGGACGAGTTCCACTTCACCGAGGAGGAACCCGAGGAGTCGAAACAGTTCGACACCGAGTACGACAACGCGTACCTCTGGCTCACGCACCAGGCGGTCCTGACCGACCGGCTCTTCGTCGACACCGCACTCTCCGGCACGTGGGTGGACCGCGACCGCCGCGGGTTCGAGTCGGAGGAGGAAAAGGAGGTCGAGGTCGAAGACGTGCGCGGCCTGAACGTCATGGGCGCCCTGCAGTCGTGGAACTTCCAGGCGGGCGACCGGCACTTCGTCAAGGCGGGGTTCGAGCTGCGCCGCTTCGACTCCGAGTACGACTACTCGAGCTTCCGCGAGTTCGAGTCGCCGCTCGCGCACCTCCGCACGGAGCCGGGCGACGGCGAGTTCGCCTTCCGCGGCCGGTTGCGGGACGACTACCTCGGCGCCTACGTGTCCGACCGGTTCCAGCCGGTCCGGTCCCTGACGCTGGAGCTCGGCGCGCGCTACGACCGCCACACGCTCTCCGACGACGACGTGTGGAGCCCGCGGGTCAACCTCGCGTGGGGACTCGGGAGCCGGAGCGTCGTGCGCGCCGGGTGGGGGCATTTCTTCCAGAGCCAGCGCGGTTACGAGCTCCTCGTCGAGGACGGGGACTCGCGGCTCTATCCCGCCGAACGGTCCGAGCAGTGGGTCGGCGCCTTCGAGCACCTTTTCGCGGAGGGCGCGTTCCACCCGCTCGTCGCGCTGCGCGCGGAGATCTACCGCCGCACGATCACCGATCCCCGGCCGCGCTACGAGAACCTCTTCGAGCCGTTCGAAGTCCTGCCGGAGGGCTCTCTCGACCGGTTTCGCATCGAGCCGGAGCGCTCCGTCGCCCAAGGCGTCGAGCTCTTTCTCCAGGGAGGCAACGGCCCGCGGCTCGCGTGGTGGGTCAACTATTCGCTCTCCCGGAGCGAGGACGAGATCGACGGCGTCGGGCGCGTGCCGCGCCAGATCGACCAG
The DNA here is from genome assembly GCA_035646435.1 of Thermoanaerobaculia bacterium. Classification (GTDB taxonomy): domain Bacteria; phylum Acidobacteriota; class Thermoanaerobaculia; order UBA5066; family Gp7-AA6; genus Gp7-AA6. The sequence goes on from DASRPJ010000142.1 coordinate 9,281, forward strand.
CGCCACACGTTCAACGCGGATCTCAACTACGGGCTGGGACGCCGCTGGGACCTGAATCTCGCGTGGCGATACCACACGGGCTGGCGGGTGACGCCGGTCCAGCTCGAAACGGTCGAGGGCGAGCCCGTTCCCGTCGCCGGTCCTTTGAATAGTGAGCAGCTCCCGGACTACCACCGCCTCGACTTGAGGCTCTCCCGCCGCTGGCCGCTGAAGTCCGGATCCTTGACCGCGTTCGTGGACGTCCAGAACGTCTACGATCGGAAGAACACGGCCGGCTTCGACCTCGAGCTCGACCGAGACACGGGGGAGATCATCCGGTCGAGCGAGCGCTGGCCCGGGATCTTCCCCTCGATCGGAATCACCTGGGAGTTCTGACCGGCTCCTTACCGCCGCCCGCGACGAAGACGACGAGTTTCCCGTTCGACACGCGGTAGCCGAGGCCGCCGGAAGGCAGCACGACGTCCGGCGCTTCCGCGGGAGTCAGGTGCGCGATCGACCCGTGGAGGACGACGGAGTCGGCGAGCGCCGCCGTCTCGGAGTCGGCGAATTCCAGCCTCCACCCGCGCTCGCGCGCGACCCAGTCGAGGAACGTGCGCACCTTCGCCCCCTCGATGTCGAGCATCGGCGCGCTCGTCACCACCCAGTCCCACTCCGGCGCGTCGGCGGCCGCCTCGCCGCGCTCCAAGCTTCCGTCCCCCCGCACGACGAGCTCCTGCCCGACGTCGGTCAGCACCGACTCCGCGCCGCGCTCGAGCCGGACCCGCCCTTCCCTGACTTTGAGCCGCGTGACCGATCCACCTTGCTCGGCCCGAACCTCGAACTGCGTGCCGATGCTCCGGAAGAGGCCGGCCGCCGTGCGGACCGCGACCGACTCCCGGCGTGCGGCCGGCCCGCCGGAGTCGACGTAGACCGCGCCGCGATCGAGCTCGATGACGGTGGACGAGGCGACGCGCGCCCGCGTGCCGGCATCGAGGCGCACCGAGGCCCCGCCGGCCATGCGGAGCGCGACGGAGCCGGGAGCCCGCGCGCTCCCGACCGTCTCGAGCACGGCTCCCGCCGGAATCGTTCGACCCGCACCGTCCGCGGAAAGGGGAGCGAGCTTCCCGTCGCCCGGGCTCCAGAGGACCTCGCCCCGCGAGCGCTCGACGGACGCGACGCCGGCCGCCGGAGGTGGGGCCGGCGCCCGCCGCAGGAGCAGGAGTCCCGCCGCCGCGAGCACGACCGCCGCGGCCGCCGCGATCCACCACCCGGAGACGCGAGAGCGAACGCGGGCGCCGCCGTAGCGCTCGCGCCACTCCGCGCGCGCGGCCTCGCGGATCGCCTCGAGGTCCTGCGCGGGCAGGGAAGCCCGCGGTCCCGCCTCCTCGAGGAGCGCGCGCAGCGCTTCGTCGTCGTCTCTCACGCGGGAGTTCCTTTTTCGAATGAGCGGTGCGGCGCCTTGCGTGTGCCCTCGCGTCCGGGAAGGCTCTCGTACGAGAGCCGGAACGCGTTGCGCGCGCGGGAGAGCAGCGACTCCGCGGCTTTGTAGCTCGTCCCGAGGCGGCGGGCGATCTCGGTCACCGGGAGGCCTTCGAGGTAACGCCACTCGACCGCGCGCGCGTAGGCCGGCGGGACGCGGTCGAGCGCGATGTGGACTCTCTCCTGCCGTTCGAGGAGATCGAGCCGCTCTTCGATTCCGGCCGACGGCGGCGAGAGGGCGCTCGCGGCGTCCACCTCCGCGTGCTCCTCTTCGAGCCCGACCTCTCTCGGCCGGCGCTCGAGCCGACGGAAGTGCGCGGCGATCTCGTTCTTGCAGACCGCGCAGAGCCAGGTGAAGAGGGGAGCCTCCGCGCGGTAGCTGTCGAGCTTCTCGATGACCCGGCACACGGTGGACTGCACGACGTCGCGAACGAGCTCGCGGTCCCCCGCGAGACGCCGCGAGGCGAACCGATACAAGCCCGGGATGTAGCGTTCCGCAAAGACGTCAAAGGCACTCTCCTCTCCGGCCTGCATCCGATCGAGGAGCTTGCGTTCCGCGCCCGGCGTCTCCGCCCACGTCTGCCTCACCGATTCCATCCGGCCCACTCTCTCGTCATCGGGCCCTCGACGCGGGCGGTCTCCGGCGATCGCTTTCACTCCTCGTGTCCGCTTCGTTGGATACCGGGAGCGCCGGAATCCTTCGGCGCGGCGCGAGGGTCACTTCGCCGGTCGGCGGCCCTTCGACGCCTTCTTCTGTCCCTCTCCCCCCCGAGTAGAGGGTCGGGGTGAGGGGCGATCCAAGCCGCGCGGCTTCTTCACCGGCGCCGCCGAGACCGCGTGGAGCAGCCGGTCGGCGATTTTCCCGTGCTCCCCTCCGGCCGACCCGATATCCGCGGACGGCGGCCGGTCCCGCTTGCCGGCGGCCCACTCGAGCGCGTAAATCGCCGAAGCGAGCTCCGAGAGCCAGAACCCCGAAAGCTCCTTTGCCCGCTGCCGGATCCGCGTGACCTCCTGGGTGAGCTCCTTCGCGTTCTTCATGCCGCGAACGCTAACCCCAAAAAGGGGACAGATTTATTTTTCACACCAGAAGAGTCTCTCGAGTCAAAAATAAATCTGCCCCTTTTACGCGTCCCTCGCGACCAGGGCGCCGCGCGCCGGAAGAAGCAGATCCGCCCCGATCGAGAACGGCAGCCCCAGCGTGACCTCGACGCCGCCCGACTCCACGTTCTCGAGGGAGAGGCGGTGGTCGTCGCCGTAGAGCTGCTGGAGGCGCTCGCGCGTGTTGGCGAGCCCGAGCCCGGACCCGCCGGTGCGCGGGAACTCCGTGAGCCCGGGGCCGTCGTCGCGGACCTTGAGCACGAGCATCCCGTTCGTCCGGCGGGCGGAGATCTCGACCGAGCCCGCGCCGGGCTGCGCCGACACGCCGTGCTTGATCGCGTTCTCGACGATCGGCTGGAGGATCAGGTTCGGGACCCGCGCCCCGGAGAGCTCACGGGGGACGTCGAAGGCGACGCGCAGCCGATCCTGGAAGCGCGTCTTCTGGATCTCGAGGTACATCTCCAGGAACTCGAGCTCGCGTGAGAGCGGCACGAGCTGGGCCGCGTCCGCCTCGAGGCTGCGGCGGAGGAGCTCCTCCAGGCGGGAGATCGTGAGCGCCGCGGCGTCGCGGTCGCGGAACACGAGCGGTAAAACGCTGTTCAGCGCGTTGAAGAGGAAGTGGGGATGGAGCTGGGTCTGGAGCCTCTCGAGCCGCGCGCCCGCGAGCTGCGCCTCGAGCTGCGAGGAGCGCAGCTCCCGCTCGCGCGCGAGCTTTACGGCCTGCATCGTCCAGCAGATGCCGACGACTCCCCAGTAAGTGAGGAGGTTCGAGACGAGAAAGGCGATCAGGATGGACGGGACCCCGCGGAGCTGCCGCGCGAGACCGAAGGGCATCCCCATGAGCGGCGGGTAGACGAGCGCGAACACGGTGCCGTGCACGACCGCGAGGAGGACGCCCGCCGTGATGTGGACCCCGAAAGCGCGGGCGCGCGCGCCGCCGGCGATCGTGTAGCGCAGGGCGAGCCACGCGACGAGCGGGGTGAGCGCCGCCCACAGGTACGAGTGGAGGAGGTTCTGCGCGAGCGCCTCGCGAAATCCGAACTCGAGCCGCTCGCTGGACACCGGGTCGAGCGTGTAGCGCTCGACGGCGCGGAAGAGCCCGACCGCCGTCCACGCCCCGAGGACGAGAGCGGCGCGCCGGCCCGGGCGCCACGGGCGCCTTTCGTCGCGGCCGCTCAACGGGCGCCTTTCGTCGCCGCCGCTCACCGGGCGCCTTTCGTCGCGCTCAACGCGCGAGCCCTTCGGCCGGCCGCGCCACGAGCGGGGCGGGGGATTCGGCGCCTTCCGGGAGAGGGGCGAACGGGATCTCGACGGTCGCGGAGCGGGTGACGCTCGACCACTCGAGGCGGTGCTGCCCGGGAAACTCGAGGTCGAGGCGGCGGCGCGCCCGCTCGATCACCGCCGCGCTCGGTCCGGCCGGGGCGGGCGGCGCGGCCGGGTCCCCCGGTTCCGCCCGCACGGCGAGCGTCATCCGGCCGTCCCCGTGCGAGGCGGTGATCTCGATGGACGCCGGCGCCGGGCACGCGGCGGCGACCGCGGCCTCGACGAGCGGCTGCAGGACGAGGCTCGGCACGGCGGCGTCGAGGGCGTCGCGAGGAACGCGGATCGTCACCGCGAGGTCGCACTCGAGCCGCGTCTTCTCGATCTTGAGGTACAGCTCCGCGTACCGGACCTCCTCGGAGAGGCGCACGAGCCGCTTCCCGCCGTTCTTGAGCGAGAGCCGCAGGAGGTCGCCGAGCTCCACGATCGTGCGCGCCGCTGCCCGCGGGTCGCGGGGAATCGTCGTGCGGAGGAGCGCGAGCGTCTGGAAGAGGAACGCCGGGTGGAGCTGGAGCTTCAAGGACTCGAGCCGCTCCTTCGCGAGAGCGAGCTGGAGCGACGACGCGCGGATCTCCCGCTCGCGCCACGCGCGGTAGTCGTCGAGGCCCCACGTCACGCCGACGATCTGGAGGTACGTCGCGATCCGCGTCGGACCGGTGGTCAACGCGGATTCGACCCAGTTCGCGACGAGCTCGTTCCACGTCACGCCCGGGGCCAGCACGAGCTTGTAGAGGACGTTCGCCGCGAGCGAGTGGAGGAGCGCGAACGCCGCGCCCGCCGCGAGGTGGACCGCGGCGAGGACGGGCACGGGGGTCCCCGGAAACGCGTAGCGACGCGCGATCCGCATGACGACGGGCGTCGCCGCCGCCCAGAGCGCGGCGATGACGAGGTTGTCGGCGAGGGCGCCCCAGAACGCCCAGGGGCTCGGCTCGAGCTCGCGCCCCCGGAGGTAGCGCTGCGTCGCCTGGAGGACCGCGAGGAAGATCCAGACCCCCGCGATCCACGCGGCGGCGGTCCAGCGTCGCCTGGCGGCGAAGTGGGGCGTCGGGGTCATCCGGGGCTTTCGGCTTCAGCGGTCAGCGGACGGCTGACCGCCCGGAGCGCTACTTACGTCCCGAACCGGCGGAACTCCCTCAGCCGATCGCGGTAGCTCGCCGACAGCGTGAGCTGCGTGCCGTCGCGAAGGATCACGGCGTAGTCGCCGTTGAACCAGGGGTGGAGCTCCTTGATCCGCTCGATGTTGACGATCGACGAGCGGTGGATCCGGAGGAACTTCTTCGGGTCGAGGCGCTGCGCGATCGCGGACGTCGTCTCGTGGAGCAGGTAGACGGTCTGGCCGACGTGAATCCGCACGTTGTTGCGCGAGGACTCGATCCAGTCGATGTCCTTCACCTTGACGAAGACGTTCTTGCCCTCCGCTTTCAGGAGGACCCACTCGGGGTACGACCGGTCGCGCCGGATCTTCTCGACGATCTTTCCGATCGACTCGCGGAACTCCTCGAGCGAGCGGCCGTTCATGAGCGCGCGGACGCGGCGGACCGCCTCCTCCAGCCTCTCCCGGCTGAACGGCTTCATCAGGTAGTCGACCGCCTGCGCCTCGAACGCCCGCACCGCGTACTGGTCGAACGCGGTGACGAAAACGATCGCGGGGATCTCGTCGGGCGCGAGCGCCTCGAGGACGCCGAAGCCGTCCAAACCCGGCATCTGCACGTCCAAGAAAACGAGGTCCGGCTTCAGCCGCCGGATCGCCTCCGCGGCCTCGAAGCCGTTGCCGCACTCCCCGATGACCTCGAGCTCGTGGTCCTCCGAGACCGCGCCCCGCACCCACTCCCGGGCGAGGGGCTCATCGTCGACGATAAGCGCCCGTAGCTTCATGCTCGACCTCCGTGCGGCCGCGGCTCTCGAACCCATGAAAAGGAGTACGAAGGGGCCGGCCGGAAGATTTCCTCCGGCCGGCACGGTGGCTCCCCGGTTCCGCTACCCCGACTATCCGCCCATCCCCCTTTCGCACCAACGACTGAGGGACCAAATCCATTTTTTTGAGGACGAACGCCCACACTGTCCTCCTTGACTCAGTCCCGAGCTCATTCCTGTCATCCCGAGCCCTTCGCCCTGCCTGTCATCCCGAGCCCTTCGCCCTCGCTTTTCATCCCGAGCCCTTCGCCCTGCCTGTCATCCCGAGCGAAGCGAGGGATCTGTGTCTCTCTCGACCGCGGTCCTCCGCTCCGGGCAGGCTCCGCGAGGATCTGTGTCCCTTTAGACTGCGGGTCTTCCGCTCAGGACAGGCTCCGGGAGGGATCTGGATCCCTTTCGAGAGGGCCACAGATTCCTCGTCGCTGCGCTCCTCGGAATGACAAGAGGAGAGTTCGGGGCTTCGGAATGGTCGAACTCTGGGATCCTTCTCTCGTATCAGCGTGCGAGCGACGTGAAGCGACTCCTCCTCTTCACCCTCCTGGCCGTCGGCTGCGCGACGGGGACCACGACGCCCGCGCCCGAGCCGGCGTCGCCCTCGTCCGGGTCCCCGTCGGCGTCCACCGCCGCTCCGACCCAGGGCCTCGTCGCGATCGAGCCGGGCGTCCAGCTCGCGTATCGCATCGTCGGCTCCGGCCGCGACGTCCTCGTCGTGCCGTGGCCGTCCGGCGGCGGGGGCCTCGACCGCCTCGCGAACGGGCGGCGCGTCCTCTACTACAACCCGCGCGGCCGCCTGGGCTCCGACGCCGTCGTCCCCTCCCGAGTGTCCTTCGAGAACGAGCTCTCCGACCTCGAGGCGGTGCGCCGCCACTTCGGGCTCGAGCGGATGATGCTCCTCGGCTGGTCGCACTACGGGATGATGACCGCCGTCTACACGATCCGGCATCCCGACCGCGTCGCGCGCCTCGTGCAGATGACGCCCGGCACCCCGCGGCGCACGCCGTACTTGGACGAGGGCATGAAGACGATGTCCGCGCGCGCCGACGCCGCGGCCCGGGCGAAGCTCGAGGCGCGCAAGAAAGCGGGGGAGTTCGCGAACGACGCCGAGGCGCTCTGCCGCGAGAATCGGCGCGTCTCGCTCGCCGCGTTCGTCGCCGACCCCGCGGACGTCGCGAAGATCGAGCTCGACTCGTGCCGCTTCTTCAACGAGCAGGAGACGAACCAGAACCTCTGGTGGGGCGCGCTGTTCGGCTCGATGGGCGACTGGGACTACCGCAGGGAGGCGCGCGCCCTGACCGTTCCGCGATTGATCGTGCACGGCGAGAAGGACTTCATCCCGCTCGGCGGCTCGCGCGAGTGGGCCGCGGGCAACGCCAACGCCCGGCTCTTCCTGATCCCCGACGTCGGCCACTTCCCGCACATCGAGGAGCCCGAGGTGTTCTTCCCCGCCGTGGAGCGGTTCCTCTCCGGCGAGTGGCCGGAGGGCGCGGTGCCCGTCTCCGACTAGCCCGCCGGAGCGGGAGTCGCCGTCGGCGCGGGAGTCGGCAGGCTGTTCCAGATGTCGTGGGAGATCTTCCAGGTCCCGTCCTTCTGCTTTTTCCACACGACGACGTACTTGACCGACACCGTCGCCTGAGCCGCGCCCGCGCCGGCGACCTGCATCGTGGCCTTCCCGGTCTCGACCATCAGGATCCCGCTCGACTGCACGTCGAGGACGGTGAACTCGATGGACTGGACTCCCATCTCGCGCACGCCTTTCCACATCGCCTCGATCGCGGCCCGTCCCTTGAGCGTCTCCGACTCGGGCGGGAGCGCCATCGCGTCGGTCGCGTAGAGGGCGGCGACCGCGGGGATGTCTCCGCGGTTGAACGCCGTGGTGAACGACTTGCCGAGCACTTCGACGCGGGTTCGGTTCGGGTCGGCGGCGGGCTTCTGGGCGAGGGCGGGCGAAAGAGTCGCGAAGACGAGGGCGGCGGCCATGAGGCCGGGAAGATTGACGCGGCGCATGTGTCCTCCTGACGCGCCGGCGGACCCGGGACCGGCGCCTTTGCGGGACGTTCTATCTCGCCGTCGTGGCGGCGGCAAGCCCGGCGACCCACCGCTCGAGCGCCGCGCGATCTTCCCCCTTCAGCCGCCGAAGGATCGCGGTCGAGTTCGTCGACACGGTCTTCGCGTCGTCGAAGGGGAGCCGCGCGTGCATCTTTCCGCCCGGCTCGTGGCACGGCGCGCAGCGGGTGGAGAGCACCGGGCGCACCGCGGAGCCGAAAGCGTCGTCGGCCTTCTCCCTCTCCCCTTTGGGGAGAGGGTCGGGGTGAGGGGCGACCGGGCCGATCCCCGCGCACCGCGGGCCGAGCGCCACCCCCGCGAGCAGCAGGGCCGCCAGGACCGTCCTCGGGCGCGTGGTCAACGAGCGAATCTCCGCCCTTTCTTGAGCTTTCGCTAAGAAAAACCTCCCGACGGCGCCCGAATTCCCCTCATGAGTGGCACCCGCCTTGCGAGACACGGGGGTAGGCGGGCCCTCCGGGGCGCGCCCATTTTTCTCGAGGAGGTCTCACCATGCGCCTCTATCCAAGCAGCCTGACGGCGGGACAGGGCTTCGCGCTCCTGCTCCTCCGGCTCGTCGTCGGCACCGCTTTCATTCTCCACGGCTGGCCGAAGATCCAGAAGCCGACGAGCTGGATGGGCGACGCCGTGCCCGGGATCTTCCAGCTCGCCGCCGCTCTCGCCGAGTTCGGCGGCGGGATCGCGCTCATCGTCGGGTTCCTCACGCCGGTGGTGACGCTCGCGCTCGCGATCAACATGTCCGTCGCCCTGATGATGGTGCACTTCCCGAAGAACGAGCCCTTCGTCCGCAGCGGTCCCGGCGGCGACTTCGAGCTCCCGCTCGTCTACCTCGCGCTCATGGTCGCGCTCTTCGCGATCGGACCGGGCCGCTACTCGCTCGACGCGCGGCTCTGGGGACGGAGCGCCCACCCGGTCCTGGTCTCGCGTGCGCCGATGCGCCGGTCGTCCGCGGCCTGATCATGCGGTTCTACAGGGACTCGCTGCCCGCGGGGCAGAGCTTCGGGCTCCTGCTCGTCCGACTCGTCGTCGGCGTCGCTTTCCTCCTTCACGGGTGGCCGAAGATCCAGAACCCGTTGCACTGGATGGACGGGCGGGCGAGCCCGCCGCCCGCTCTCCTTCAGGCGGCCGCCGCGGTCGCGGAGTTCGGCGGCGGGATCGCGCTCATCGTCGGGTTCCTGACGCCACTCGCGGCGTTCGGCCTCGCCGCCACCATGGTCGGCGCGCTCGTGCTGTCGCACGTTCCGAAGGGGCACCCGTTCGTCGCCGCCGGCGGCGGCCCGAGCTACGAGCTGGCGCTCCTCTATCTCGGGTTGATGGTCGCGCTCTTCGCCGTCGGTCCGGGGCGCTACTCCGTGGACGCGCTGCTGTGGGGGCGGACCCGCGAGGCCGCCTCGGTCGCCCGCGAGCCGCTGCGCCGCTCGACCGCGGCCTGAGGGTCAGGCGCGCAAGTCGGCAATTCGGAATAACGCCAAACTACACGCCTGACCCCTTCTCGAAGCGGATCGTCGCGAGCTCGCGCTTCGCGCCGCGCGTGATGATCATCGCCGCGACGACCGTGCACGCGACGCCGGCCGCGAAGACGATCCACTCCGCGGTCGAGCCGGGCCCGCCGCCCGCCGCCGCCTCGACCGCGTCGCGGCCCGCCGCGCCGATCGAGACGTAGATCGCGACCATCGGCAGAATGCCGAGGGCGGTCGAAATCACGTAAGGGACGAAGCGGACCGCGGTCAGGCCGTAGAGGTAGTTCGCGATCGTGTAGGGGAAGAAGGGGGAGATGCGCAGGAGGAGGACGACCTTCCCCCCGTTCTTCGCGATCGCGCGGTCCACGGCCTCGAAGTTCTCGTTCTTGCGCGCGAGCTTTTCGACCCGGCTGCGGGCGACGTAGCGCGCGATCAGGAACGCGAGCGCCGCCGCGATCGTCGCGCCGACCCAGACGACGAGGATCCCCTTCACGAGACCGAACGCGAGACCCGCGACGAGCGCGAGCAGCCACGCGGGCCCGAGCAGAACGGCGGTCACGACGTAGAGGATCTCGAAGACCAGGAGCCCGAGCGGACCCATGCGGTCGAAGAACGCGTTCAGGTATACGACGATCGCGCCGACGGGCAGGAGCGCGATCGCGATGAAGGGAAAGACGCCCGAGAGAGCGACCGCCGCCCACTTCCACGCCGGACCGCGTTTCGCTTTTCCCATTCCCCGAATAGAATGACGCAGATTCGGTGCCGCGAGGAGGTTCCCGATGCGTGACCCGAGAATCCAGACGTTCGAAGACTTCTGGCCGTTCTACGTGAGCCAGCACCGCCGCCACGGCACCCGCGTCCTGCACTTCGTCGGGACGACGCTCGGTCTCCTGCTCCTCGCGCGCGGGATCTCGGTCGGAAACCCCGCGTTCGTCCTCTGGGCGCTCGTCGCCGGCTACGGTTTCGCGTGGGTCGGCCACTACTTCATCGAAAAGAACCGCCCGGCGACGTTCGCGTACCCGCTCTGGTCCTTCCTCGGCGACGTCCGGATGTACGGCCTCATGTGGCGCGGAAAGATGACCGCCGAGGCCGAGCGGCTGGGTCACTCGGCCCCCCTCGAGTCGCTTCCCGTCAACTAGGAGCGGCATCGGGTCAACGCTGAAAAGCTGAATCTGTGCCATGGCTGAATTCAGCCCTGGCACGAATTCAGGAATTCAGCGTTGACCCCGGCATCCGATGCACGGAGGTCTCCTCGCCGACGTCGCGATCATCCTGGCGGCGTCCTTTCCGCTCCTCTTCCTCGGCAAGCGCTTCCGCGTGCCCGAGGTCATTGCGTACCTCGTCACGGGCATCATCATCGGACCGCACGCGCTCGCGTGGATCCACGACGCCCACCAGGTCGAGCAGATCGCCGAGCTCGGCGTGGCGCTCATCCTCTTCTTCGTCGGGCTGCACGTACCCTTCGACAAGCTCAAGTCGCTCGGGAGGACGACGCTCGTGTCCGGCTCGCTCCAGATGATCCTGACCGTCGCGGCCGTGCTCCTGGTGGGCATCCCCTTCGGCCTGGAGCTGAAGCGCACCGCCTTCTACGGGATCCTGATCGCTCTCGGCTCGACGGCGGTCGTCCTGCCGATCCTCCAGACGCGGGACGAGACCGGCGCCCCCTTCTCGCGCCGATTCCTCGGGGTCTCGCTCTTCCAGGACTTCGCCGTCATCCCGCTCATGCT
>DASRPJ010000143.1:0-5232 GCA_035646435.1 Thermoanaerobaculia bacterium
ACGCCGTCGTCCGGCTCGTACGTGCTGAACGGCCGCGAGGTCGCCCGCATGTCGGACGACGAGCTCGCGGCGATCCGGAACCAGGAGATCGGCTTCGTCTTCCAGACCTTCAACCTGCTGCCGCGTACGACAGCGCTCCACCAGGTCGAGCTCCCGCTCGTCTACTCGGGCCTGCCGCGCAAGGAGAGGCGCGACCGGGCCGTCGCGGCCCTGAACTCGGTCGGGCTCGGCGACCGGATGACGCACCACCCGAGCGAGCTGTCGGGCGGACAGCGGCAGCGCGTCGCCGTCGCGCGCGCCCTCATCAACGACCCGAGCATCCTGCTCGCCGACGAGCCGACGGGAAACCTCGACTCGCAGACCGGCGCGGAGATCATGGCCCTCTTCGACGAACTGAACTCGAAGGGCAACACGATCGTGCTCGTCACGCACGAGGAGGACATCGCGGCGCACGCGCGCCGGATCGTCCGGCTGCTCGACGGCCGGATCCGCGACGACGGACCGAACGACCGGGCCGCGGCGCTCGCGCGGCTCTCGGGAGCGCCCGCGTAGAGATTCTTTTCTCGTAAGCTCCGCCTCGTGCCCCTTCCCCAATCGACCGGCTCCGTTCTCGCGGAGAACTTCTGGGTCGCCTTGAAGGCGCTCGGCGCGAACAAGATGAGGAGCGTCCTGACGACGCTCGGGATCATCATCGGCGTCGCCGCGGTCGTGGCGGTCGTCTCGATCGTCCAGGGCCTCAACTTCTTCATCGCCGGGGAGCTCCAGGGCGTCGGCGCGACGTACATCCGCGTGCTGCCCTTCCGGGACGACAACGAGCCCGCGCACGCCGCCCGCGACGTTCGCCTCACTCTCGAGGACGTCCGCGCGCTCGCGGAGCGGACGTCGGAGGTCGCGGCGGTGACGCCGATTTTCTATCGCCCCGCGCGGGTGCGGGCGGGAAACCGGCGGTTCACGACCTACTTGCTCGGCGTCTCGGAGGAGTACGAGGACGTCTTGAACCACACCGCTGCGAAGGGCCGCTTCTTCGGGCCGCTCGACGTCCGTTCCCGCGGGCGCGTCTGCACGGTGGGGGAGGAAATCGTCCGCAGGCTGCAGCTCGGTCCGGAGCCCGTCGGCAGGGAGATCGAGGTGGACGGCCGCCCCTGCACCGTAATCGGGGTGATGGAGAAGAAGGGCGAGACTTTCGGGCAGAACAGAGACGAGATCGTCTTCCTGCCCTACACCACCGCCCTCCTCGCCTACGGGCGCGACGCCGAGAGGGCGATGCTCGTCGACGTGAAGGCTCGATCCCCGGAGAACGTGGACCTCGCCAAGTCGCAGATCCGTTCCGTGCTTCGCGCGAACCACCGCCTCGCGCCCGACGCGCCTGACGACTTCAAGATCGTCGCGCAGGAGGAGATCCTCAAGACGACGAGCGGCATCCTCGCCGTCGTCACGACCGTGATCGGCGCGGTCGTCGGCATCGCGCTCGTCGTCGGCGGCATCGGCATCATGAACGTCATGCTCGTGTCCGTCACCCAGCGAACGCGCGAGATCGGCGTCCGCAAGGCCGTGGGCGCTCGCCGGCGCGACGTCATGATCCAGTTTCTCGTCGAAGCCGTGACGCTCGCCCTCGTCGGCGGCGTGCTCGGGGTCCTCCTCGGCTGGGGTCTCGGGGTCCTGGGCGCCAGCCTGATCCCGGGATTTCCTCCCGCGCACGTTCCCCTCTGGGCGATCGCCCTCGCGTTCGGGTTCTCCGCGGCCGTCGGGATCTTCTTCGGCATCTACCCGGCCGCGAAAGCGAGCGCCCTCGATCCGATCGAGGCCCTCCGGCACGAGTGAGGGGAAGCCTCTAACGGGTAGAATGCCCGGCTTCCCATGGATCCCCACAAGTCTCTCTTCCGCAAAGTCGAGAAAGCCCTTCAGGCGATCGAGCGGTCGTCCGATCCGACGTCGACGATCGCCGACACCGCGAGCGCGGTCATCGAGAACTTCCAGGGGGAGCTCGGCGTCCGCGGGGGCCGCCTCTACGAGCGGCGAGACGGCGGGTACGAGCTGACCCGGGTCTTCGGCGGGGCCATCGCGGCGCCCGGGATCTTCGTGCCCGACGCCTATCCGCCCGTCCAGCAGGTCATCGACGCCGGAGTGGTGCTCCTCGACCTGACCGCGCCGGGCGTGGACCCGGAGTTCGAGCGACGTCTCGGCGTCGAGCGCTTCGCCGCGATCGCGGTGGGCGACGACCGGTACATCCTCTCCTTCTCGGTCGACGCGGGCACCGCGCACGACGACCTGATCTCCTCCCTCGGGATCCTGCGCCACGCCGTCGACCAGAAGCTCCGGGAGGAGCGCTTCGTCTCGGTCATGAACGAGGCGCGCCAGATCCAGATGTCGATCCTCCCCAAGCGCGCGCCCCGCGCCGGAGTCTTCGACATCGGCGGGTTCACCGTGCCCGCCGAGATCGTGGGCGGCGACTTCTTCGACTTCATCCCCGTCTCCGAGCAGATCCAGGGGATCGCGATCGCCGACGCCTCCGGCCACGGCCTGCCCGCCGCGCTCCAGGTGCGCGACGTCTACACCGGTCTCAGGATGGGCGTCGCCCGAGACTTCAAGATCGTGCGGACCGTCGAGCGGCTGAACAAGATCATCAACCAGTCCCGGATGACGACGAAGTTCGTCTCCCTCTTCTACGGCGAGATCGAGGAGGAGGGAAACTTCATCTACGTCAACGCCGGTCATCCCCCGCCGTTCCACTTCCACCCGAGGGGCGTCACGACCCTGAAGCAGACCGGGATGGTGCTCGGCCCGTCGGCGACCGCGAGCTACAGCCGCGGCTTCCTCTCGCTCGACCCCGGCGACGCCCTCCTCCTCTACACCGACGGGATGATCGAGGCGACGAACCCGGACGGCGAGGAGTTCGGCGTCGAGCGGCTGAAGGCCGCGTTCCTCGAGCTCCAGGATCGGAAGTCCGACGAGATCGTCCGGGCGCTCGTCGCGAAGGTGGGAGAGTACGGCGAAGGCGACGCCGCGGAGGACGACCGGACCGTGGTGGTGGTCAAAAGGGTGGCTTCGGAACAGGCGGCGGTGCCGGTGGCGAGCGCGGCGAGCGCGCGGCCGACGGGATGAAAGTACGGCTCAATACTGCGGGCGCCCTCACATGGCCTTGCAGCGAACTCGCCGTCTCTCGCTTCGCTATGGTCGCGTACGCGTAGTCGGCGTCTCGCCGGCCTGCCTCCGCGTCGCCGGCAGGGTGAAGCTCGGACTACGGCGATTGACGGAGGGTAGAATTGGTTCCGGTTGCGCCATGACCAAGATCGAGACCCTTGGGAAGCAGATCGAGGAGCTGTCGCCTCTGGAGCTACGTGCTTTTCGGCGCTGGTTCGCCGAGTTCGATGCTGAGCTCTGGGATCAGGAGCTCGAGCGGGACGTGGTTGCCGGGAAGCTCGATCGGCTGGCTGATGCGGCCGTGGAGGCGCACAAGCGAGGCGAAGGCCGCGATATTTGAGGCACCATGCAACACCGGAATTCTGGCGGCTGTTCGACCAATTGCCCGAAACGGTGCGGAACCAGGCTCGCCGCGATTTCGAACATCTTAAGAGCAACCCTCGGCACCCGTCGCTTCGATTCAAAGAAGTTGGCCGATTCCGATCGGTCCGAGTAGGCCGCCGGTATCGCGCCTTGGGCGTCGAAGTGCCGGACGGCATCTCCTGGTTCTGGATCGGCACGCACGCCCAGTACGACACGATGGTCGGATAGCGTCGCGCCCTACACACGGCTTCCTAGGAGTCACAATCATGGAGACGTTCCGAGATATCCGGGACGGAAAAGCGTACGAGACCGTCCGCATCGGAAACCAGACCTGGATGGCCGAGAACCTCGCATTCATTCCCCACGTCGGTGCCGCAGCGGCGCAGGCGGGAATCTGGGTCTACGGATACGACGGCACGGATCCGGCCGAGGCACGATCTACGGAGAACTTCTCGACTTATGGTTGCCTCTACGACCTGGAGACGGCGCTGAAGGCCGTTCCCGCCGGCTGGCACCTGCCCAAGGAGGAGGAATGGAAGGCGCTGGCTGCCTTTTTCGGCCCTGGCGCCGACGATGGCAACAAGATGAAGCAACGGAGCGGCTGGAAAAGCGACTCGTTCGCTACGAACAGCAGCGGATTCTCGGCCTTGCCGGGAGGACAGCGGACTCCGCTCGGTACTTTCAAGGGTCTTGGTTCGACCGCATGCTTCTGGTCGGCGACGAGTTTTGGACCTGACTTCTGGCAGTTCTACCTCGAGGACGTCTCCAAACACGTTCGGTCGAACCCCACCTCCAAAACCTGGGGCTTCTCCGTGCGCTGCATCCAGGATTGAGTTTCCGGGCCGCATTCCCCTGCCCGATCTCATGACGCCGGTCCGGCCCGTGGTCGTTGTCAAGCGCGTCGCGGCGGACCGGACGGTGCCGGACCCGACGGCGCGTCCGACGGGTTGAAGTTGGCGCCGGCGGGCGCAAGGCATCCGATTCACGTTGCCACCAGCGTGGCACTCGCGCTGATTACCCGCGTGACGGCCGCCGCGCCAGGGCCGGTGGCGACCCCCGACTTTCACGACCTGGAGCAGGTGGCCCATAGCGAGCTCAAGGCGACCGGCACGCCCGGCGCGGCGGTCGCGGTGATTCTGGGTGACCGAGTGGTTTTCCTGAAGGGTTTCGGTGTCGCGAACGTCGAGACCCGCGAGCCAGTCACGGCGGACACGCTCTTTCGCATCGCGTCAACCTCCAAGATGCTGACGGCGGCGGCGCTCGCTTCCCTGGAAGAGCAGGGGAAGGTCGATTTCGACGGCCCCATCGCGCGGTACACCAAAGGCCTCGACGCGAAGATTGGCCGTCTGACGTTGCACCAGCTCCTCAGTCACACGGCCGGCCTGCGCGATGAGAGTTCTTTTACCGGTCCACAGGACGACGAAGCGCTCGGCGCCTTCGTCCGCTCCTGGACGTCGGACTACCTGTTCACCGAGCCGGGGGACATCTACTCCTACTCGAATCCGGGCTACGCCCTCGCCGGTTTCGTCCTCGGGGAAGCCGTGGGCAAGCCCTATGCCGACGCCATGCATGACCAGCTCTTCGAACCCCTGGGGATGCGCCGTTCATCCGTCCGCCCGACGGTGGCAATGACATACCCGATGGCGCAAGCGCATGAGCCCACCGCGACCGGGCCCCGCGTCGTTCGTCCCTACCCCGACGACGCGCGGTTCCGGCCGAACGGCGGAG
>DASRPJ010000144.1:0-3925 GCA_035646435.1 Thermoanaerobaculia bacterium
GCTTGCGCGGCGCCCACCGGGTGACGGTATATAAATCTGTCCCCATTTCCGCGGAGGCAACATGGTCACGTCGAACCGGGTCGGCTTTCTCACGGCAGTCGCACTCTCGGCCGGGTTCACGGCGGCCCTTTACGCCGCGCCGGCACGCTCGCGCCCGGCCGGAAAGCCGCCCGACCTCCGCACGGCGACCGTCGTGGACCTCTCGCACGCCTTCGACGCCGACACGCTCTACTGGCCGACCTCGCCCACGCGCTTCGACCTGAAGTCACTCGCTTCCGGCGTCACGGAAGGCGGCTGGTTCTACTCGGCGAACTCCTTCTGCGCTCCGGAGCACGGCGGGACGCACCTCGACGCGCCCATTCACTTCGCGCGGGGGCGGAGGACGGCGGACCAGGTCCCGGTGCGGCAGCTCGTCGCTCCGGCCGTCGTCATCGACGTCTCGAAGGCGGCCTCCGAAGATCCCGACTACCGGCTGTCGGTCGCGGACGTCCGGGCGTGGGAAAAAAAGCACGGGACCATACCGGGGGGCGCGATCGTCCTCCTCCGCACGGACTGGAGCAAGCGCTGGCCGAACCGGAAGCGTTACTTCGGCGACGACACGGCGGGCGACGCCTCGAATCTGCACTTCCCGTCCTTCGGCGCGGAGGCGGCGACCGTTCTCGTCCGCGACCGGCGGGTCGGGGCGCTCGGCGTCGACACGGCCTCCATCGACTACGGGCCGTCGAATGACTATCCCGTGCACCGCCTCGCCGCCGAGGCGAACGTCCCGGGCCTCGAGAACCTGACCGGCCTCGCGGCGCTGCCGGAAGCGGGAGCCTGGGTCATCGCGCTGCCGATGAAGATCGCGGGCGGCTCGGGCGGCCCTCTGCGAGCGGTCGCCCTGGTGCCCTGAAGCGCGCTCGGGCGGTAAGAGGACGAGAGCTAGTTCGAGGACTCGGGCGGCACGCCGCCCGACCCGGGCGACGCGGCGGGAGAGACGGTCGCGACGATCGCGGGCGTCCACCACGAGAGAATCTTCTTCACGTAGCCGACCGTCTCGCGATAGGGCGGGACGCCGCCGTAGGTCTCGACGGCGCGCTCGCCGGCGTTGTACGCCGCGAGCACGAGCTCGGGCCGGTGCTGGAACCGCTTCAGGAGCTCCTTCAGGTAGCGGACGCCTCCCGACACGTTGGACGCGGGATCGAAAGGCTTCTTGACCGAGAGCCGCTTTGCCGTCGCCGGCATGAGCTGCATGAGACCGCGGGCCCCTTTGCGCGAAACGGCACGCGGCTGGTAGTTCGACTCGGCGCGGATGAGAGCGGAGACGAGAGAGGCGTCGACGTCGTTCTTTTTCGCCTCGGCCCGGATGATCGCGTCGTATGCGGATCCGAAGAGCGGCTGGCGCTCGTCCTTGTACGAGAGGTCGTAGGAAACCTCGTCGGGGCCTCCGACGGTCTGGACGACGACCTCGGACACTTCGACCTCGTCTTCGACGATGCGTTCGATGAGCGACAGGTCCACGCGGTAGCTGCCGCCGCCGTGGAGCCGCACCTCGAGCTCCTGCTCCGGCTCGAAGACCTCGTAGCCGGCGGCCTTGACGACGCGGCCGTCGGAAAACACGACGAGCTCCGCCCGCGCGGGCGCCGCGCAGAGGAGGGCGGATAGAGCCGCCGCCGCGAGGTACGGGAACCGGGTCATCTGCTGGCGAAACTCCCCCGCCGGCCGCCGAATTCCCCTCGCGTCACCCCCCCATTTTGCCACGCCGGCCGGTCCGGGCGCGGGGGTGGTAGCGGTCGTAGACGGACCGGAGGCGCCCGGCCGAGACCCGCGTGTAGATCTGAGTCGTCGAGATATCCGCGTGGCCAAGCATCATCTGGAGGGCGCGCAGGTCCGCGCCCCGCTCGAGCAGGTGCGTCGCGAAAGCGTGCCGCACCGCGTGGGGCGCGAGCTTCCGCCGGATGCCCGCCGCGCGCCCGTACTTCAGGACGAGCTGCCAGAAGCGCTGCCGGGTCATGGCGGTCCCGCGCGCCGAGAGAAACAGCTCGGCCCGGCCCTTCCGGTCGAGGGGGGGCCGGACGTCCGAAAGGTACCGGACGAGCCACTGCGATGCCGACTCGCCGAACGGCACGAGACGTTCACGCCCCCCTTTCCCGGACACCCGGAGGATCCCGGACTCGAGGTCCACGCGGTCGCGCGGGATCGAGACGATCTCGGACACGCGGAGCCCCGAGGCGTAGAGGAGCTCGAGCATGGCGCGGTCCCTCAGCCCGAGCGGCGTCGATTCGTCGGGGGCGCGGAGGAGGCTCTCGACCTCCCTTTCGGAGAGCGTTCGAGGCAGCGCGAACCCCGACTTCGGGTTCGAGAGGTCGTCCGTCGGGTCGGCGGAGAAGTCGAGGTGCGCGGTCGCGAAGCGGTAGAAGCCGCGGACGGCCGAGAGGGCGCGAGACGCGGAGCGCGACGAGAGCCCGCGGGCGCGGAGGTGCTTGAGATAGGCGATCAGGTCGGACCGCCGCGCGTCGCCCGCATTCCGGCGGAGCTTCGCGAGCCACGCTCCGAACGCCTCGAGGTCGCGCCGGTAGGCGTCCACGCTGGCGCGGGAGAGGCCGCGCTCGACCGCGAGGTGGTCGAGGTACGTCGGCAGCGTGCGGGTGAGGAAAGCCGAGGCGGGAGGCGAAGGCTTCGCCGTCAGCGGGCGGCCGTCGCGGGCGTCAGCCCGTGGACGAGCGACAGGATCTCTTCGTCGGTCAGGATGCGGTCGCTCTCCTTGGCCCGCTGGAAGATCGCCTCGACGAGCTCCGGCTTCGCCGCGACCCCGTGGTCCTCGAGCCAGCACTGGACGTTCGAGATGCCGCTCATCGGGCCGACCTCGATCGTCTGCTTTCGCCCGACCATACTCGCCGGGACGCCCGAGTAGACCCGGTCGGCGAGCCAGTCGTCCCCCTTCTTGCGCGCCTTGATGATCGCCGCGGCGTGCACGCCCGTTCCGGTCCGGAAGGCGTCTTTGCCGACGATCGGATAGTTGTCCGGGATGGGAACCCCCGTCGCCCGGGAGGCGAGCTCGCAGTACTCGTGGAGCTTCGTCAGGTCGCGGTCGATCCAGCCGAGCAGCTGGAGGTTCACGAGGAGCTGATCCATCGGCGTGTTGCCGACGCGCTCGCCGATTCCGATCGCGCAGGCGTGGACCCGGTGCGCCCCCGCTTCGAGCGCCCACAGCGAGTTCTGCACCCCGAAGCCGCGGTCCTGGTGCCCGTGCCAGTCGATCTTCGCCTCGGGCTCGACCTCGTCGACGATCTTGCAGACGAACCGGATCAGGTTCTGAACGCCGTTCGGCGTCGCGTGCCCGACGGTGTCGCAGACGCAGATGCGCTTCGCCCCGGCGCGCAGGGCCGCCGTGTAGAGCGCGCGGACGTGGTCGGGGTGCGCGCGCGACGTGTCCTCGGTGACGAACATGACGGGAAGACCCTCGCGCACGGCGAGCGAGACGGCGTTCTCCGAAAGGCGCAACATGCGGTCGAGGTCCCAGTCCTCCGCGTACTGGCGGATCGGGGAGGAGCCGATGAAGCAGGACACCTCGATCGGGATCCCGACCTTCTGCGAGATCTCGATGATCGGCACGATGTCCGCCTCGACCGTTCGCGCGGCGCAGTTCGGCCGGAGCTTCATCCCGCTGTCGACGATCTCGCGCGCGAGGCGCGTCACCGCCGCGACGACGTGCGGTCCGGCACCCGGCAGGCCGATGTCCGCGGAGTCGATCGACAGCGACTCCATAAGATGGAGAAGCCGGAGCTTCTGGTCGATCGGCGGGCTCTTGACCGACGGAGACTGCAGGCCGTCGCGGAGCGTCTCGTCGTCGAGCTCGACCCTGCCGCGGGCGGGAAAGACTGCTCCGCCCGCCTTGTTCCAGTCGTAGATCAGGTCCGACTCTGGCGGATGCACGGAAGCGGGA
>DASRPJ010000145.1:0-4401 GCA_035646435.1 Thermoanaerobaculia bacterium
GTCCCGGTCGTGGTGCAGAACGGTGAGGTTGTTCCGAATCGCACACGCCGCAATCACGCAATCCACACCGGATCGAATCGTCAGGCCGGCCCGCCGGGCTGCGCGGTACAGAGAGACCGCATCCTCGAACACCGTCTGATCGAGCGGCGACTCGACGATCGGAAGGGCCAGCATCGCCTCCCGCGCGACTCGGTATGCGCCTTCGTCCCGGAATCCCTGCAGCACCTCCTGCAGGATGGGAAGACACGTTGCCACGTCGTCCATCTCGGTGAGCTCTTCGAGCCGCACCCTTGGAGACCGCCGGAAGATCTCGATCCAGATCGACGTGTCAACGAGAAGCACGGCGGCGCCCCGCCGGCCTGCGCGGAGGAGGAGAGTCCTCGCGCATCTCCGCCAGGTTTCCCTCCCAGCCGCCCGAACCCGCGAGCCCGAGTATCTGCCGCGCTTTGGCCCGTCGGACGAAGTCCTCGAGGGCTCTCTCGACCGTCCGGGAGTACGTCCGCTCGCCGGACAGGCGGACGGCCTCTTCGAGGAGTTCCTCACGAAGCACAAGATTTGTGCGTTTCATGTGTAAAGTCTATTCGAAGAGGTGTCGCTAGGGAACCGCTGGTTCCGGCCGACCTCCCCGCGTCGCGAGGAAGACGCCGAGGAGGATCAGCCCTCCCCCCGCGAGAGCCCGCGCGGGAAGGCGCTCGTGGAGAAACAGCGCGCCGAGGGCAACGGCGATCACGGTGTCGACGAGCGGGATCGTGCTCACGACCGAGATGGGCACTCGCTTGATGAGCCAGAAGAGGCCGACGAACGTGACCGACGTGCCGAGCACCGCCAGGTAGACGAGGGATCCCACGGCGCCGGGAGTCCAGTGCGACGGGCGTCCCCGCTCGACGAGCGCGGCGAGCGGTATGAGGAAAGCGGCCCCGACGAGCGTCTCCGCCCACACGTTGAAGATCGGGTCCACCCTGCCGAGGTGCTTCTTGACGAGGACGCTCGCCCAGGCGGAAACGATCGCCGCGGCGAAAACGAGGCCGCCACCCCGGACGAGCGCGGAGAAGTCCGCCTGCAGCGCCCGGACGATCGCCCCGCCTTCGATGAGCGCGACGCCGACGAGGCCGAGTCCGGCTGCGGCGATGGTCCGGGCGGTCAGCGGCTCGTTCGGCAGGAGGAAGTGGGCGAAGACCCCCGCGCAGATCGGGAACGTCGCGAACAGGAGCGCGGAGAGCCCCGACTCGATCCACTGCTGCGCCGTGAAGGTCAGCGCGTAGAAGAGACCGATCTGCAGGAAACCCGCGAGTGCCATGTACCGGAGCTCGCGGCCGGTCGGGCGCGCGTTCCGCCGACGGAAAGCGAAGGGCACGAGGAGGAGGCACGCGAGAGCGATGCGCCACCCCGCGAACCGGAGCGGCGGGAGGTACTGGAGGCCGATCTTGATGACGAGCCACGTCGACCCCCAGATCGCGCAGAGGAAGAGGTAGACGAGTAGCTTGCGGCCGGTGAGCGGCGACGGCATGGCGGCAGATGCTAGTCGAGTCGCGGAAGTAAGATCGGAGCGTGCACGACGTGACGCTCGATCCCGCGCTCTCCGGGGCGGAGCGGTACCGCGTGCTCGCCGCCTCTCTCGAGACGCTGCTCGAGGGGGAGCCCGATCCGGTCGCCAACCTCGCCAACGCGTCGGCCCTGCTCGCGCAATCGCTCCCGCGGGTGAACTGGTGCGGGTTCTATCTCCTGCGCGACCACGGTGAGCGGTCCGGGACCGCGGAGCTCGTTCTCGGGCCGTTCCAGGGAAAGACCGCGTGCGTCCGGATCCCGCTCGGCAAAGGCGTGTGCGGGACCGCGGCGGCGCGGCGCGAGACCGTCGTCGTCCCCGACGTGAACCGGTTTCCGGGCCACATCGCGTGCGACGCCGCGTCCCGGTCGGAGATCGTCGTTCCCATCGTCCAGGGCGGCCTCCTCCGCGGCGTGCTCGACGTGGACGCGCCCGAAACCGACCGGTTCGACGAGACCGATCGGAACGGACTCGAGGAATTCGTCGCGGCGCTCATCCCGCGGATCGCGTGGGAGCGGCTCTGACCGCGATGGCGAAGAAGACCTTCGGCGGCAAGCTGACGTGGCTCGGTCACGCGGCGTTCCTGATCGAGTCGCCGCTCGGCGCCCGGATAGCGATCGACCCCTGGATCGCGAACAACCCGAAGTTTCCGGCGGGGTTCGACTGGGGAAGGCTCGACGTGATCGCCGCGACGCACGGTCACTTCGACCACTTCGGCGACGACGGGATCGCGCTCGCGAAGAAGACGGGCGCCACCGTGATCGCGATCTTCGAGCTCGCCCTCCACTGCGGCGCGAACGGCGTCGCGAAAGTCTCCGGCATGAACAAGGGGGGAAGCCAGACCGTCGCGGGGGTGGAGTTCCGGATGGTTCACGCCGTCCACTCCTCCGGTACGTCCGGCGCCGGCAAGGAGGCGAACTTCCCCGGCGACCCCTGCGGCTACGTGATGACGTTCGAGGACGGATTCCGCGTCTACCACGCCGGAGACACGAACGTGTTCTCCGACATGGCGCTCGTCGGCGAGCTGTATGCGCCGGACGTCGCGCTCCTTCCGATCGGCGACTTCTACACGATGGGACCGCGCGAGGCGGCGAAGGCGTGCGAGCTCCTGCGCGTGCCGCGGGTGATCCCCATGCACTGGGGCACGTTCCCGGTCCTCCCGGGGACGCCGGAAGCCCTGCGCGAGGAGATCGGGAGACGCGGCCTCCAGACGGAAGTCGTCCTGCTCGCGCCCGGGGAGACCTGGCCGCGGTAGCCGCGATCGCGACGGAGCGGCTGGAGCTCGCGCCCTGGACTCTCGAAGACCTGCCGGCGCTCCACGACCTCTGGACCGACGAGGACGTCCGGCGGTTCCTCTGGGACGGCGAGGTCATTTCCCGCCAAAAGGCCGAAGAGGTCGTGCGCGGGGGCATCGACTCCTTCGATCGCCACGGGTTCGGCTTCTGGGGAGTCCGCGAGAGAGGCGGGGAAGAGCTGATCGGGTTCTGCGGCCTCCGATACGTCGAGCCTGGAGCAGACGTGGAGATCCTGTACGGGATCGACCCGCCTCTGTGGGGGCGCGGCTACGCGACGGAGGCGGCGCGTGCCCTCCTCGCCTGGGCCTTCCGCGAGACCGGTCTCACCCGGATCCTCGCCGGCGCCGACGCGCCCAACCGGGCGTCCTTCCGTGTCCTGGAGAAACTCGGGATGCGATACGACGGCTTGCGCCCGACCGTGGCCGGAGACGCGGCCTGCTGGGTCATCGAGAGAAGTGAATTCCGGGAGCCCCGTGACAGTCCTTGAGGGAGGGAGATGGTGAGTATGATATCCAGTCATACTCACCCATGAGTAAGACGAAAGTCGCGATCACGATCGACGAGAATCTGGTGCAGCGGATCGACCGCCTCGTCGCCGAAAGGCGGTTCTCCAGCCGGAGCAGCGCGTTTCAGGTCGCCGTAAAGGCTCACCTCGAGCGGATCGACCGGACCCGACTGGCGCGCGAGTGCGCAAAGCTCGACCGGAGACAAGAGCGCATCCTGGCTGAGGAAGGAGCGTCGCGGGACCTCGAGGGATGGCCCGAATACTGAGGGGCGACGTGTTCTGGGCCGAGCTCGATCCGGTCCGCGGCCGGGAGCAGGCAGGCCGGCGGCCCGTTCTCGTTCTCAGCCACGACGTTTTCAACGAGCGTTCCGGCACCGTCATCGCAGTCGCGATCACGAGCGAGCCTCCCAGGGCCGGCTTCCCTCTGACCGTAGCCCTGGGCAGCGACGACCTTCCGAAGAAGTCCTGGGTAAAAGTCAGCCAGATTCGAACCCTGGCGACGGCGCGGTTGGGGCGGCGGATCGGCCGCGTATCCCCGGAGGAGATCGATCTCGTGATCCAGGCCCTGAACGAGATCGTCGCCGCTTAGAGCGAAGCGGCTACTGCAGCGGCAGCCGCCCCGCGAAACCCTCCTCGTAACCGTGGAAGTACTCGAGGGAGCTCTCGGGATACTTCCAGCAGTAGTAGCCGGCGCCCGAGTCGAAGTCGACGAGCCACAGCCCCTTGATCTCCGCCCCGAGCGCGAGGATCTCCCGCGCCCACTCTCCGACGACGCCCTGTCGCTCGTTCTCGTTGTCCTCGTCCTCCGCGAGCCGCGCGAACTTGAACACCGCGTCGGAAGTGAGCTCCCTGACCCTGGGCAGGACGGTGCGCGCCTGGTCGAGCGTGAAGACCTTCTTCTGGTGCGCGTTCAGGGTCACGAGGTCGGCTCCGCCGGCGGCGAGGCCGCGCTCCCGGACGACCCGAATGAGCTTTTCGACCGCCTCCGCGTCCTCGCCCGCCGACGCGCCAACGTACGACTCGAGGGCGGTCAGGGCTTCCTCGGTCCTGCCGCTCTT
>DASRPJ010000146.1:0-6495 GCA_035646435.1 Thermoanaerobaculia bacterium
TCGGGTGAAGAGCGAATGGGGCGTCTCCGTCGTTTCGACAAGTTCGCGCTCGTCCTCGAGGTCGATGGGCACGAGGAGATGATCTACAAGCACGCGATTGCGTCGATTCGCGCGGAGACCTCGCCCCCGACCACGTGAAGAAGCTCCGGAGACCGACGGCCACGGCCTCCGGTTCACCCTTTCGCCGCCCGCGCGGCTCGCGCGCCGTGCTCCTGCTCGTAACATCGGCCCTCCTGTCGCTCGCCGGGTGCTCGAGCACCACGCCGTCCGCGCGACGGAGCGAGCGGTTTCCGCTCGACCCGCGCGAAGAGCTGACCGGTCCTTTTCCCGAGGGGGTGGACTCGGGCTGGCAGGCCCTGGCCGCGGGGGACGCGGAAACCGCGGAGAGAGAGTTCCTCCGCGCCCGCGCGACCCGGCCGAACCTCGCCGCCGAGATCGGCCTCATCGAGAGCCGCGTCCTCCTCGGCCGCGTGAAGGACGCGGTCGTCGCCTGCAACGAGGCGCTCACCGGTCCGGTCACGGTTCCTCTCCTCGTGGCGTGCGGCGAAGCGCGCGCGCGCGCCGACCAGGTCTTCGAGGCGCACGAGCTCTATGCGCGCGCCGCCGCGCGCTCCCCGGGGCGACCGGCGCTGAAGGAGAGGGCGGAGGCGCTCGAGGCGCAGGCGATCGAATCCCTCGCGCGGTCCGCCTCTTCGGGCGCGAAGGATCAGAACTACCCGGACGCGCGGCGCCGGATCGAACGCGCCATCGCGATGAATCCGGGGGACGCCGGACTTCACGCCCTCGCCGGAGAGATCGAGCTCGGAGCGGGGGAGAAGGCCAGGGCCTTCGAGAGGTTCCGCGAGGCTTACCGGCTCGACCCCGGCAGCGTACCCGTACAGGAGAAGCTCGCGGAGCTCGCCCTCGAGCGGGACCCGGCGCTCGCCGTGTCGGTCTTGGACGAGCTTTCCCGAAAGGACCCCCGCTACCAGGATCGGGCCGCGGCCGCGCGTCTCGCGTTCCGGATCTCCAACTGGCCCCCGACCGAGCGCGAGATCGCCGGCTCCGAGCGTCTCACCCGGGCGGGCGCCGCCACGCTCGTCTGGTGGATGTTTCCGGAGATCCGCGAAGCGAAAGTGTCGTCGAGCGTGATCGCGAGTGACGCCGTATCGCGAAAGGACAGCCGCGCCGTCCTGCGCGCCGTCTCGCTCGGGCTCCTGGACGTCGACCGGGGCACGCACCGCGCGCGGCCCGACGCCGGCCTGACGAGACGGACGGCGGCGAGAATGCTTCTGCGGCTGTCGAACCTCGTCCAGCGGGGGAAGCGGCCCGCCTGTCTCGAAACGGGCGAGGCGGGCCGGTCGGGCGCGGAGGCGGTCCGCGCGGCCGTGGGCTGTGGCTTCCTCGAGGGCGAGGAGGGTCAGTGGGTCGGTGGGCAGGAGTTCGCGCGCGGGCTCGACCGCGTCCGCGTGGAGACCACCGGAAAGGGGGCCAAGCCGTGATCGACCTCTCGCTGTTTCGCAAGGCCGCGATCTTTGCGGACCTGGAGCCTTCGCACTTAGACGCCGTGTGCCGCGTCGCGACGGTACGCCCCTACGCGGCGGGCGAAACGATTTTGCGGGAGGACGAGCCGGGCGATCTCTTCTTCGTCATCCTCTCCGGCCAGGTCAAGATCTTCGTCGACTCCGAGCACGGGCGTGAGGTCGTTCTCACCCACCTGAAGGCGGGCGACTTCTTCGGTGAAATGGCGCTCTTCGACAACGATACCCGGAGCGCTTCCGTCTCCGCGCTCGTCCCGTCGGAGCTCGTCATCCTCCGTCGGCAGGACTTCCTGGAGGTCCTGCAGGAGGAGTTTCCCATCGCGCGACGAATCCTCTCGACGCTCTCGTCGCGGCTGCGTCAGGCGAACGACATGATCGAGTCGCTCGTTCTGCTCGACGTCGGCGGCCGGCTCGCGCGCTACCTTCTGCGGATCGCGAGGGAGACTGGGACGCTCCAGGACGACGGATGGTTCTCCGTCGCTCGTCCCACGCACCAGGTCATCGCGAACTCCATCGGCGCTTCGCGCGAGACCGTCACGCGGCTCCTGCGCCAGTTCGTCAACCGCGGGCTCATCCGGATGCGCGGCCGGATGGTGTGGATCCGGGACGAGCCCCGGCGGATCACGCCGTCCGGCACCCGCAAGGTCGGGTCGCTCGGCACGGCGAGCCTCGCGCTCCCGCGGGCGGCGAAGGACGACCCCGTCGTCCGGAAGAAACAGACACCCCCGGCGGGCAGGGAAGGGGGCGGCCGCCGGCGGTGAAGGGTCTCTGGACGCTCCCGAACTTCATCACCCTCGTCCGGCTGGCGGCGCTGCCGTTCTTCCTGCTGTGTATCGCCGAAGGGCGGTTCGGAATCGCGCTCGCGCTCTTCGTCGCCGCGGGAATCTCCGACGGCGTGGACGGTTATCTCGCCCGGCGGTTCGGAATGAACTCCGCCCTTGGCGCCTATCTCGATCCGATCGCGGACAAGCTGCTTTTGATGAGCTCGTACCTGTTTCTGGCGATTCCGTCCTACCCCGCCGTGGTGAAGGTCCCCGTGTGGCTCGCCGTCCTCGTGATCTCCCGCGACATCCTCCTGATGCTCGTTGGGCTCCTCCTCATCCTGACTTCGACGAAGAAACGGTTCCCGCCGACCTGGCTCGGCAAGGTGGCGACGGTGACGCTCATCGTCACGGTCCTCTTCGTCCTCTGCGCGAACGTGTGGGAGCTGCCCCGCTCGGTCGTGTTGATCGCGTTCGGGGCCGCCGCGACGGGTACCATTCTGTCCGGCTTCGACTATGTGATCCGGGTCGTGCGGGCCCCCCAGCCGATTCCCGAGACGCCGTGATCCAGCTGACGCTCCTCTCCCGGCCCGGCTGCCACCTCTGCGAGGAGATGCGGCGCGAGGTCGACGCGGTCCTCGCGGGCCGCCCGCACGAGTGGGACGTGATCGACGTGACGAGCGACCCGGACCTGCTGCTGCGCTACGGCGACTCGATCCCGGTCCTCTTCGTCAACGGGAGGCTCTTCGCCAAGATCCGGCTCCCGCGCTTCTCCTCGAAGGTCCGGCTCCTGAAGGCGACCGCGGCCTCGCTCTGACGTCTCGGAGGGGCGATTGCGCTCGCGCGCTGCCTTTCGCTATCCTCGGCTTCGCGCGGGCATAGCTCAGCTGGTAGAGCGTCAGCTTCCCAAGCTGGATGTCGCCGGTTCGAACCCGGTTGCCCGCTCCAGAAGAAACGACGATCGGGCCGCTTTCGCGGCCCGATCTGTTTTTGGGTGAAAGTAAACGCCGTCAGCGGCCGCGCTGCGAGCTCCCCGGACGGTCCCTGAGGAAGGTCTCCGCGACGAAAGCCCCGAGAGACCCGCCCGAGGAGAGCCCCGCGCGGTTCGCGGAGAGGAAGTGGATGCCGCCGTAGATGCGGCTCATCCCCGCCTCGAGAGCGGCGTCCGAGAAGGACGAGAAGCTGCGCGAGACGCCCGGCAGGTCCTCGGAGAAGGTCGTGAAAGCCACGTCGTCCGTTCCGAAGAACGCGGCGAGGACGGCCGCGCCGGCGGCGCTGAACGTGCTGTGGCCGGACGTGTACTCCGGGAACGGGGGCGTCACGAGGAGCGGCGTCCACTCCGCCTCTTTTACGGTGTCCTCGCGGGGATCGAGGTCTCCGTTGCGGATCGCCGTGATCGGCCGCCAGAAGTGGAAGGTGTACTTACAGTCCCAGGACACGATCGCCGCGTCCGCTTCCGCGATGTTCAAGAGCGCGAAGAGCCGCGCGTTCTCTTCGAGCGTCAGGCCCTGCTGCGTGCTCACGTCCTGCGCGATCACGTTCCAGTGACCGGGGGGCGTGACCGTCCCGGCGCCGTCCGCCCAGAAGCGGGCGATCTCCGTCTCCTCGAGAGTCCGGGTCGCGCTCGTCGCCGACCCGAGCTCCTTCGTGAGGTTGTATTCGTCGGCCCACTCCTGGCTGTTGAGCGCCGGCGGCGCGGGCGGACGGAACTGCGCTGGACTCTCCATCGCGAACGGCGTGACCACGGGCCACTGCGGGAAGAGCGAGGCCGCGAAGGCGGGGGCGGTGGGCGCCCACGCTCCGGCGCCGGACCCGGGGATGTACGGGACCACGTCGGCCGAGTGGTCTGCCGCGCGCCAGGCGAGGATCGCTTCAGCGACGGCTTCGCCCCAGCGCACCCCGAATGCCACGGAAGGTCCGGAAGGGATCCCCGAGACGAGCTCCTCGTAGAGCGCGTCGAAAGCGCCGGCCTGCGCCGGATAGAGGCTCCCGAGGACGCGGCGGGCAGCCGCGGAAGCGGCGACCTCGACCGAGGCGGCTCCGGGCGCCTTTTCGTGGACGAAGTACGGCTCGTTGGTCCGCCGGATCCCGTTGACCGCGTCGTAGATCGCGACGTGAAGAATCGCCAGGTTGCGGGAGGCCGGAGGAGGCGCGGTGCGGGCGAGCCGAATGACCTCGAGGGCGGCCGAGTTCCACTCCGTGACGAGGTCGCCGCGGGTGACGGCGGAGAGCAGGAAGAGGACAGCGACGGCGGTCGCTCGAGACAGGTGCTTCATCTTCAGTTCTCCCTGGATTTGAATGGCTTCGGGTCGCAAAGGTGTGTCGAAGTGGTCACGTTCCGGGATCTTCGACGCTCCCGCAACGCAAAAACGGGGCCATCGGAGCCCCGGAAGCGGGACCGGGCTGTTCCGCCCGCTCCGGGGCTATACTGCCTTTCTTTCTCTGGAGGTCACCCTTGGCTTTCTTTGGCAAGAACGACAACGCTCCGCCCCCCCCGGCCCCCTCGACCCCACTTCCGCCCTCACCCGCCCCGAATGTCCCGCGAGAGCGCAGTCCGGGCCCCCCGGCTTCCGCGGCCCCGGTAACCGGCGCCTCGGCCGCGACGACCATCGGCGCCCGCATGCGGGTCGTCGGAGACGTCATCGGAGACGAGGACCTCGTCGTCAACGGACGGATCGAGGGAAAGATCCGGGTCGACCGCAAGGTCGTCGTCTCGCCCGGCGCCGAGGTGGAAGGCGACCTCCAGGCGAAGTCCGTGGTCGTCGGCGGGAGCGTGCGGGGCCAGGTAACGGCTTCCGAGCGCGCCGAGCTCCTGCCGTCCGGCCGCGTGCAGGGCAACGTCCATGCCCCCCGCATCGTCATGGCGGAGGGCGCCCAGATCCAGGGGCGCGTCGTGATGCCGAGCGACGCCGCGACGCGGCCGCTGTCTTCGTCGCGCCCGGAGGAAAGCAAGCGCCCACCGGCTCCGGCCGTGCCGCCGAAGACGGACGACCCGACGCGGCGGCCCGCTTCGCCTCCCGTCACCGGCGGATGACGACCGAGACGGTCGTCGGCGTCGGACTCCCGGGCAACTTCGTCGGAGGCGAGTGGCTGCCGGCATCGTCCGGCCGCACGTTCGAGAACCGGAATCCCGCCGACGCAGACGACCTCGTCGGCATCTTTCCCGAGAGCGGGCGCGAAGACGTCGAGGCGGCGGTTGCCGCCGCCGGCCGGGCGTTTCCGGGCTGGCGCGACACGCCGGCTCCCCGCCGCGCCGAGATCCTCTACACGGCGGGGGAGATCCTCAAGCGCGACAAGGAAGAGCTCGCGCGGCTCATGACCCGCGAGATGGGCAAGGTGCTCGCGGAGACCCGCGGCGACGTGCAGGAAGCGATCGACATGGCGTACCTCGCGGCGGGGGAGGGGCGCCGGCTCTTCGGTTACACGACGCCGTCGGAGCTCCCCAACAAGTTCGCGATGTGCGTCCGCCAGCCGATCGGCGTGTGCGCGCTCGTCACCCCGTGGAACTTCCCCATGGCCATCCCGGCCTGGAAGTCCATGGCGGCCCTGATCGCGGGCAACACGATCGTGATCAAGCCGGCGACCGACACCCCCGCGTCCGTCGTCGCGCTCGCCCGCGTTTACGAAGAGGCCGGGGTTCCCCCCGGCGTTTTCAACGTCGTGATGGGCTCGGGGGGAGAGGTTGGAGACCCGCTGGTCACGCACCCGCAGGTGCGCGTCGTTTCGTTCACCGGTTCGACGGACGTGGGCCGGCACATCTCTCTCGCGTGCGCCCCGACCTTCAAGCGGCTCCACCTGGAGATGGGCGGAAAGAACGCGATCCTCGTTCTCGAGGACGCCGACGTCGACCTCGCGGTCGAGGGCGCCGTCTGGGGAGCCTTCGGGACGTCGGGCCAGCGCTGCACCGCGTCGTCGCGCCTTCTCGTCCACGAAGAGGTCGTCGACGAGTTCGTCGAGAAGCTCGCGGCGCGGGCGCGTGCCCTGCGCGTCGGAAACGGCCTGGAGCCGGGCGCCCAGATGGGACCCTGCGTCTCCGAGCGCCAGAGAGAGACGGTCGCGCGCTACGCCGAGATCGGAAAGAGCGAAGGCGCGACGCTCGTCTGCGGCGGAGAGAAGCTCACCGACGGGGATCTCGGCAAGGGATGGTTCTTCGCGCCGACCGTTTTCGCGAACGCGACGCCGGAGATGCGGATCTCGCGCGAGGAGATCTTCGG
>DASRPJ010000147.1:0-6296 GCA_035646435.1 Thermoanaerobaculia bacterium
AAACCGCGAGGCCCGCCCGCTCCGTGACGTCGGTAAACCGGCCCGCGCCGTCGTTCTCGTAGAGGATCGAGCGCACGCCGTCGCCGGCGAAGAGGTCCTCGTCGCCGTCGCGGTCGAAGTCGAGCACGGCGACGCCCGAACCCGGCCAGATGCCGGCGATCAGCCGGTTCGTCCCGGGCTGCGGCGGGTCGTGCCGGAGCGCGCCGAGCCCCGCGGCCGCCGTGGCGTTCCGGAAACGCGGCGACGTCTCGAAGCGTTCGAGGAGCACCCGCGTCAGCCGCACTCTCCCGCCCGCCGACGCGGCCGCCGTCACGGTCGCCGCCGCGGATCGCTCCACCCGCGTCCCGTCCGCGCGGAAACCGCCGACCGTGAAATAGACGATCCCCTCCGTTCGATCCGCTCCCTCCGGGGTTTCGTGAGACGGCGGGCGGACCTCGTAGCTCACGAATGCGATCCGCTCGAGTCCCTCCCACGCCCAGCGGCGAAGCGGCATGACCCCCTCGGGATCATCGGCGGTCGCCTCACGAGTCTTCACCGCCCGCTGCACGCGCTCGATCTCGTCGCGCCACCCCTCGAGCCGCTTCATCCACGGGACGAACTCGCGGCGGAGAGTGGGAAGGTGCGCGTTGCGGTAGAGCCAGAAGCCGCCGCCGAGAACGAGGAGAACGGCGGCCGCGGTGACGAGAGTTCGGCGCTTCAAGCGCGGGGATGTTAGTCGAACGTTCCGGACGCGCCGCCTCCACCGTAGCGGCCGCCGCCGGGGGAGAACGGGTCGTCGTCGCGATGGGGCAGACCCGGCGAGGCCGGCGCCGCGCCCGCTGCGACGAGAGCGGCTGCGGGCGCGATCGCGCCGGAGTCGGCGGACAGAAGGGGCGAAGCGGTGAACCCGCTCACTTCTCCGTCGGGCGCCCGGGTGAGGAGCCGGTTCAGCCAGAGGGCGAAACCGATCAGAGCGAGCCCGAAGACGGTGATCGGGATCGACCCGAAGCGGAAGTAGTAGTGAAGAGTGAGGACCGACAGCGCCGCCAGGAGCGCGCCCGTGTCGAGGGCGAGCCTCCGCCGCGCGCGAATCCCCCAGGCGAGGAAGAGGACCGGAAGGAGCGCCGTCGCGGCGGCGAACAGGGATCGAGCGCCGGACGGAGGTGCCACGAAGCGTCGCGGCTCCGCGAAGAGGCCGATCGCTTCGACGAGCCTCTCGTCCCGGCTGTAGAGGTTGACCGCTCCGTAGACCGCCAGCGCCGACACGACGAAGACCCCGGCAAATGCGCGCCGCCGCGAGGGGGTGAGTCTCGCGCGCCCCGCGAGACGCGCCGAGACGATGCAGAGAAGAGCACCCGCGATCGCCCACCCGAGCCGGCCATAGGGAGAGCGGGCGAGAAAGAGGAACCCCGCGGCCGCCGCGAAAGCGCCGTAGATCGCGAACCCCCAGCGCCAGCACGCCACCGCGAAGGCCACGCAGGCGACGGCCGAAACCAGGGTGGCCTCCTTTGCGTCGAAGAGCACGCCGACCCCGATGAGGAGGTTGACGACGGTCCAGAACGACGTTGCCGCGTCGCTGCCGGTCCCCGCGAGGCGCGAGCCGCGCAGGACCTCGGTGGCCGCGGCGAGGACCGCCGCGTAGACGAAGTAGCGGGCGGAACCCCGCGCGTCGAATCCGAAGATGCCGAGCTGTATGCCGAGGATCGCGACCGAGACGAGGACCAAGACGAGCACCCTCCACGCCCGCGCGAGCTCGATGCGGGGGTAGGGGAACTCGGTCTCGATCGCCGCGAGCGTCGATTCGCCGATCACTCCGGCCTTCTTCCAGTCGCGCGCGGCGCGGCGCACCTCTCCGACGCGCTCGGCCTCGATCCAGGCCGATCTCATCGCTCCGCCCGGATACGGCGCGTGGCGCGGATGAGAACGACGAGGGCGGCGATGCTCCAGACCGCCACGGCAAGAAAGAGCGGCTCCTCGTCCAGAGCCTCGCCGGTCAACCGGAGACCGCCGATCCAGAGCGCCGCGACGGCGATCGCGAAATCGAGCGGTCGCTTGAGCCTCCACGCAACCGCCAGAACCGCGGCGCCGACGATTCCCAGGGCGATTTCCCAGAGGAACCAGCTCGAAGAAGATCCCTGCAATGCGCCCGAGAGAATCCCTCCGAAGACGAGCAGCAGTCCCGCGGTGACGTAGACGATCTCGAAGTGGGGCTTGCGGCGGGTCCGGAGCGAGAGCACTCCCGCCGCGAGAAACAGCACGCCGCACCCGATCGCGTTCCACCGGACGTCCGCGATGGCCGCATCCCGCCCGGCCTCGAACGCAATTCCGGCCGAAACACCGCGCCACGCCGCGAAGGCGGAGAGCGCGAGCGAGAGGACGGCGCGCGAGTCGAAGCGGTAAGCGAGGAGGAAGTAGATGACCGCGACGACGAGGAAGTGGTACGGCCACCGCTCTCCGAGGAAACGGAACTGACGCTCGACGTACGCGAGGTCCGACGCGACGAGCAGCGCACCGAGCACCAGCACGTAGTCGGCCGCGAGATGGGTCGAGACCGTCTCGCCCCACGAGAAAGCGGGCGACCGGCGGAAAGCGTAAGCGAGGCAGGCGAGGGCACCGATGCCGAGGACGGAGGCGATCAGCACCGGGCCGAGCCGGTCGTGATGCTCTTTTATGAAGAGCCCGACGCCCGTGACCGCGACGAGGACCCCGACGTAGAGGAGCGCTTTGAGCTCGGTCCGTACCGGAACGAGCTCGCCGCGCGCCACGCGGAGAAGTGGAGCGGACTGGGCCTCCGTCAGGATGCCCTTCCCGCGCAGGCGGAGGACGGCGGCTTCGACTTCGGGGTTGACGGCGGAAGTCTAGCCGGGGTCAGTTCTGATTCTTTGATTTTCGAGGAGGAGCCGTCCTGCTCCTCGGAACCAGGTTCCCGGCAAGGTCGAAAGTGGCGGAGAGGGCCGGATTCGAACCGGCGGTAGGGTTATTAGCCCTACGGCGGTTTAGCAAACCGCTGGTTTCAGCCACTCACCCACCTCTCCGGTAATGGCCTTCAGCGACGGATGGTATGGAATGGGCTTCGATCAAGCAACCCAGCGGGCGCTGCGCGCCACCGCTGGGTTGGCGCCGGCAAAGCCGGCGCCGTCTCGCGTGCCGCTTCGCGCCACGCTCGGCTCAGCCACTCACCCACCTCTCCGGTAATGGCCTCGGCGACGCATCGTACGAGAGCGACCGGGGGCAAGCAAACAAGCTCCGATCGCTCGGTATTCGACGTTCCTCCGCCCGCCCAAATCAGAGATTCAGGACTGACCCGAGAATCAGAGATTCAGGACTGACCCCAGAATCTCTCTACAATCCTCTTCCAATGCCCCTCGCGACCGGTACTCGTCTCGGACCGCACGAGATCCTCGCGCCTCTCGGCGCGGGAGGGATGGGGGAGGTATACCGGGCGCGCGACACGAGGCTCGATCGCATGGTGGCCCTGAAGGTCCTCCCGGGTCACCTTTCGGCAAACGAGGAGCTTCGCCAGCGGTTCGATCGCGAGGCGCGGACGATCTCACAGCTCTCGCACCCGCACATCTGTGCGCTCTACGACGTCGGTCACCAGGACGGCATCGACTACCTCGTCATGGAGTACCTCGAGGGCGAAACGCTCACGGACCGGCTCTCGAAGGGGACGCTTCCGACCGAGCAGGTCCTCCGGTACGGGATCCAGATCGCCGATGCGCTCGACAAGGCGCATCGCCAGGGGATCGTCCATCGGGACCTGAAACCGGGCAACGTGATGATCACGAGGTCGGGCGTGAAGCTCCTCGACTTCGGCCTCGCAAAGCTCCAGACGGTCGCTCCGGGCGGCGTCTTTTCCGGAGCCTCCGTGCTCGCAACGCAGGTGGACCGAAGCCTGACCGCTCAGGGCACGATCCTCGGGACGTTCCAGTACATGGCTCCCGAGCAGCTCGAGGGAAGGGAAGCCGATGGACGCAGCGACATCTTCGCGTTCGGCGCCGTGCTCTACGAGATGGCCACCGGGAAGAAGGCCTTCGAGGGGAAGAGCCAGGCCTCGCTGATCGCCGCGATCCTCGAGCGGACGCCGCCGCCGATCTCCTCGGTACAGCCGATGACGCCGCCCGCCCTCGACCGCGTCGTGAAGACGTGCCTCGAGAAAGACCCCGAGGACCGTTGGCAGACCGCGCACGACGTGATGCTCGAGCTCAAGTGGATCGCGGAGGCCGGCTCCCAGGCGGGAGTTCCGGCGCCGGTCGTCGCGCGGCGCAAGGGGCGCGAGCGGCTCGCGTGGATCGTCGCCGCGGTGTTCGCCGCGGCCGCGCTCGCGCTCGGCGTCCGGGAGCTGCTAAGGCCTCGACTCGCGCCGGCCGTCGTTCGCTCAACGATCCTGCCGCCGGAAAAGACGACGTTCCGTTTCGTCGGGACCGAAGCGGGTCCGGTCGTCCTCTCCCCCGACGGCCGGCAGCTCGTGTTCGTCGCTCACGGCCAGAGCGAGAAGAGCCAGATCTGGATTCGTCCTCTCGATTCCGCCGTCGCCCGGCCGCTGCCCGCGACCGAACGGGCGATGTACCCGTTCTGGTCTCCCGACAGTCGGTTCGTGGGCTTCTTCGCCGACGGCAAGCTCAAGAAGATCGAGGTGACCGGCGGACCGCCACTGTCGATCTGCGACGCTCCCGACGCGAGGGGCGGGAGCTGGAACCGGGAAGGGGTCATAGTGTTCGCGCCCCACTTCCGCGAGCCGCTCTATCGCGTCTCTGCGAACGGCGGAAAGCCGGTCCCGGTCACGACGTTCGACGCCGCGCGCCGGGAGACCACTCATCGCTGGCCTTCGTTCCTTGCCGACGGACGGCGTTTCCTCTTTTTCTCCGGCAGCCACTCCGTGGGCGCGGTGAGTGAGCTCGACGCCGTCTTCGTGGGCTCGCTCGACGGTGAGAAGCCGAAGCTGCTCGTCAACGCGCGGTCGAATGCACTGTACGCTTCGGGACATCTTCTCTTCGTCCGGCAGAAGACGCTCCTCGCGCAGCCCTTCGATCCGCGGCGCCTCGAGTTGAGCGGCGAACCTTTTCCGATCGCGGAGAAGGTCCAGGACGACCCCGGCTTCTTCAACGCGATCTTCTCGGTCTCCGACGACGGCACACTGGCGTACCAGGAATCGGGCGGCAGCGCGGGACAGACGGAGCTCGCCTGGTTCGATCGCTCGGGCAGGAAGGTCGACGTCCTCGGAGAGCCGGCGGACTACTGGGATCCCCGGATCGCGCCGGGAGGTCGTCGCGTGACGTTCGGCATCGGCGATCCCGGTGACATCTGGGTCTACGATCCCGCGCGTGGTCTGCGAACGCGTCTGACCTTCGACGCCGCAGACGACTACGGCCCTCTCTGGTCCCCGGACGGAAGTCGCGTCGCGTTCTCCTCCCAGCGATCCGGGAGCGGGGACCTTTACGCGAAGGTCGCGTCGGGGACTGGGGCCGACCAGCTTTTGATCACGTCGAAGGTCTTCAAGGTCGCCAACGACTGGTCCCCCCACGGGCTCGCATACGTCACGTTCGCCGGGTCGCCGGGATCGAAGGCCGATCTGTGGCTGCTTTCGGTCGCTGACGGCAAGAGCTCGCCGCTTCTGCAGACCGAGTTCGACGAGGGGGCGGCGAGGTTCTCTCCGGACGGCCGGTGGATCGCCTACTCCTCCAACGAGTCGGGGCAGTTCGAGGTCTACGTGCAGCCTTTTCCGCTGCAGAGCGGCAAGTGGCAGCTGTCGACCGCCGGTGGGGTACACCCCATCTGGCGATTGGACGGCAGAGAGATCTTCTACCTCTCTCCCGACGGAAAGATCATGAGCGTCGAGGTCTCGGCGGGTGCGGTCTTCGAATCGGGCGTTCCCCGAGCTCTCTTTCCGGTCTTCCTGAAGAACGCTCCGGGTCCGCAATACGACGTCAGCGCCGACGGCCAGCGGTTCCTCCTGAACGTCCGTGTCGGCGAGGAGTCCTCACCACCGGTGACGCTGGTGCAGAACTGGACCGCGCTCCTGAAGCGTTGACGGCGGAATTCGGCGCGTCCGCCGGGCGTTCACACCTTCGTGAAAAAGAGACTTTTCCTGGCCGGAATTCTGGCCTTCGTCGTCCTCCTCTCCGGCACGCCTGCGGTGGCGGATCAGACTCTGCGCTTCACCGTCATCGGAATCGACTGCAAGGAGTGTGCGCCGCC
Source organism: Thermoanaerobaculia bacterium (assembly GCA_035646435.1). Classification (GTDB taxonomy): domain Bacteria; phylum Acidobacteriota; class Thermoanaerobaculia; order UBA5066; family Gp7-AA6; genus Gp7-AA6. The sequence continues at coordinate 6,178 of DASRPJ010000147.1, forward strand.
GATCGTGAAGGCCCTTCGCGACGTGCCGGGCGTGCGCAATCCCGTACTCGACTGGAAGAAGGGGGTCGCGACCGTCGATGTCGCGCCGGGCTTCGACCGGACGAAGATCAAGAAGGCGA
>DASRPJ010000148.1:0-3098 GCA_035646435.1 Thermoanaerobaculia bacterium
CAGTTCCAGTGGATCGCGGTGCCACGGCCGTGGGCCTCGTCGATTCCGAACCGCATGCTCCGGAACATGAGGCCCGTGTACGTCGCGAAGAGCTCGAGCTCCGTGACGTGGGTGAGCCATTTCTGGTCGATCGCGAGAAGGAGGCTCCAGAGCCCGGCGGCGTCGGCCTTCGACTCCTCGATCGTGGAGTACGTCTCCTTGAGGAGCAGCCGGGAGTCGACGTCCTTGCCGTCCGGTCCCTTGATGATGCCGGGTCCGATGCCGTGGGCGAGCTCGTGGAAGAGCGTGTGGTTGAAGTAGGCCTCGAACGACACGTTCGGAACTTCCGCGGCAGCGAGCGTCCGCTCGCCGATCGGGCGCCCGCTCTGCCGGAACTTGGCGTCCATGACGTTCTTGAGAAGGACCTTCTTCGAGCCCTTGGCCTCCCGCACCCGCTCGTCGTTCGGGAGGTTGAACGCCGACGTCTGCACGCCGCGGCGCGCGTCGCCGGCGGTGTAGATCTCCTGCACGACGCGGATCGGCGACTCGAACTTGCGGTTCAGCCTCTTGTGGGCGTCCGGAATCGGAAGGTGGCGCTCCATGTCCCGAAGGTGGTTCGCGTACACGGTGAGCTTTTCGGTCTCCGCCCGGTCGCGCACCGTCACGAAGGACTCGAACGATGCCTTGTAGTTGAAGAGCTTGTCCTCGTACACCTCGTAGGGCCCGATTACGACTTCGACGTCGGAGTCGAGGTCCATCCACGCGATGTCGGACTCGTAGTAGTCGTCGGAAAGGAACGCGGCCGCGCGCTTCGTCAGGTAGTCGCGCAGGCTCGCGTTCCCGGTCAGCGCGGCGGCCTCCTTCAGCTTCTGCGCCGCCGCCTCGAGCGCCGGGCCGTATGCGCGCGAGTAGGGGACGGCGACGAGCGCCGCTCCCTGACGCCGGATCACGGTGAAGAGCCCCTCGAACGCGTCCTTGTCCTGGGGGTGGTCGGCGACCCACTTCTCGAGCTCTTCCTTCTTCATGTCGGCGGGATAGAAACCCGCGCCCGGAGGCTTCGCCCGGTTCCCGATGAATGGCTCGTTCTCTTTCAGCCGGTCCCACGGACCCCTGTGCACGTCGAAGAGCGCGAGCGCCCACCCCGCCACGGGGTTCTGTTGCGTCGCCTGCGCCACGCGGTCCCGCAGCTGCGGGTTGTCGGCCGAGACCTGCACGAGAAAGATGTCGTTCATGAACCGCGACGCCTCGATGAGCTTTCCGACGACCTGCGTCTCCTTCGCGTCGAGGAGGGAGCGGTCGTAGTCGATCGGCGTGCGGGGGAGCTGGCTCAGCCGGTCGCGAACGTCGGGGGCGATCGTGAGCACCGCCCCGGCGCCGCCCCCGCTCATGGGGCCTCCCTGCGGCCCCGGCGTGCCGGCCTCTTTCCCGCAGCCGGCCGCGGCGACCGCGCAAAAGAGGGCGACGGAGGGCCGGAACGTGCGCATTCGGTGGAATCTAGCATTTTCGCCCTGGCGTAGGTTTAGCATGCCCTTCCCTTCGAAGATGACACCCGCCGGGACCGCACTCGAACGATCTCTCGACCGCCGGGGGAGCGTCGCGCGATATCGCGCCAACCGCCGCCACACGGCGGAGCTCTTCGACGTCGTCGCTCCCGAGGCGTACGAGACGCGGCCGATCGAGCTTCGCAACCCGATCGTCTTCTACGAGGGGCACCTTCCCGCTTTTTCGGTGAACACGCTCTTGAAGAAGGGACTCGGGCGACCGGGGATCGACCCGCGGTTCGAGGTCCTGTTCGAACGGGGCATCGACCCCGAGGACGAGTCGGCGGTGCCGGGGACGCCGGCGTGGCCGTCACGCGACGCGATCCGCGCCTACGGCCGCGCCGCCGACGCCGCGATCGTCTCCGCGCTCGAGAAGGAGGACGTCGCGCGCGAGGACAACCCGGTCCTCTCCGGCGGGCTCGCGGTCGAGACGATCCTCGAGCACGAGCGGATGCACCAGGAGACGCTCCTCTACATCTGGCACCGCCTCCCTTACGATGCGAAGCGCGCGCCGCTCGGAACGCCGCGCCCGGTGCTCGGCGGCGAGGCGCCCGAGCGCCGGACGGTCCGGGTGCCCGCGGGCCGGGCGACCCTCGGTGCGAATCGCGGCGAGATCCCCTTCGGCTGGGACAACGAGTTCCAGGAGCACTCCGTCGACGTCGGCGCGTTCGACGTCGACGTTCACGACGTGACGAACCGCGACTACCTGGAGTTCGTGCGCGCGGGCGGCTACGACCGGGAAGACCTCTGGTCGGAGGAGGGCTGGCAGTGGCGCGCGGAGCACGGCGTCGACAAGCCGGTCTTCTGGGAGCGCGCGAACGGGGAGTTTCGCTGGCGCGGGATGTTCGAGGAGCTGCCGCTCCCGCCCGCCTGGCCGGTCTTCGTCAGCCACGCGGAGGCGTCCGCCTATGCGCGCTGGCGCGACGCGCGTCTGCCGACCGAAGCGGAGTTCCACCGCGCCGCGTACGGCACGCCGTCGGGAGCGGAGCGAGCCTTTCCCTGGGGCGACGAGCCGCCGAATCCGTCGCACGCGAACTTCGGCTTCGCGACCTGGGACCCGGTCCCCGTCGGCTCCTTCCCGGCCGGCGCGAGCGCGTGGGGAGTCCACGACCTGCTCGGGAACGGGTGGGAGTGGACGTCGACCGTGTTCGGACCGTTCCCCGGCTTCGAGCCGATGCCCTCCTATCCCGTGTACTCCGCCGACTTCTTCGACGGGAAGCACTGGGTCATGAAGGGGGGGTCGCTCGCGACGGGAAAGGAGCTGCTCCGCCGAAGCGTCCGCAACTGGTTCCGCGGCAACTATCCGTACGTGTACGCGACGTTTCGGACCGTAAAAGCCACGGCGTGACGACCGCCGCGACGAGCGCGCCCTCCGAGCTGCTCCGCGACTTCGCCCGCGAGGTCGCGCGGGACCTCGCGCTCGTCCCGAAGCAGATCCAGTCGAAGTACCTCTACGACGCGCTCGGCTCGTCGCTCTTCGAGTCGATCTGCCGGCTGCCGTGGTACCGGATCACGCGGGCCGAAGAGAAGCTGCTCGCGCGCCGCGCCTCCGAGATGGTCGCTCCGATGGCCGACCCC
>DASRPJ010000149.1:0-3152 GCA_035646435.1 Thermoanaerobaculia bacterium
TACATCCTGCGCTACGGGGGGCTCCTGGAAGAATCCGCGCGGGAGTGCGAAACCGCGCTCTCGCTCGACCCGAAGAACCCCCGCTTCCGCTCCTGCGGGGTCACTAACGCTCTGCTCGGCAACTACGCTCGGGCAAGAACCTTCCTGAACCTGGACGCCGGCTCCGAGTTCAGTGGTCGCCAGCTGACCTGGATACTGGTTCGGGAGGGAAAACTGGAAGAAGCGGCTCGAATCCGAGCACCCGAGCTTGGAGGCTCCGATACCTATAACAGGTGGCTGAGCGCCTGTCTCGCTCGCCGGCCTCCATCGGCCGGCGGTTCGCTTCCGGTCGAGGTCCGGGAACACTTCGCAACCGGCCGTGACTCGGAGCCCCGGTTCAATGTGGCGTCGAGGGTCGCGTTCTGCGGCGATCGTGAGTCGGCTCTGCATCTGCTCCGCAAGGCGGCCGAAGGGAACTACTGCGGCTACCCCGCGATGGACCGCGATCCCCTCTTCGATCCGATCCGGAAGACGCCCGAGTTCGCCGAGATTCGCCGCGCCGCGATGGCCTGCCATCAGCGCTTTCTCACCCACCGTGCCGCGGCGGGAGGCGGACCGGAGCCGAAGAAGTGATCGGCTCGACCGTCTCCCACTACCGCGTGCTCGAGAAGCTGGGCGGCGGAGGCATGGGCGTCGTATACAAGGCGGAGGACATCAAGCTCGGGCGGCGTGTCGCGCTGAAGTTCCTGCCCGACGACGTGGGGGACGACCCGCAGGCACTCGAGCGGCTCCGACGCGAGGCACGGGCCGCCTCCGCTCTGGAGCACCCGAACATCTGCACGATCCACGACATCGACGAGGACGCGGGCCGCCACTTCATCGTCATGGAGCTCGTCGAAGGCGAGACGCTGACAGACCGGCTCGTGACGAAGCCACTCTCCCTCGGAGAGACGCTGGAGCTGGGCATCCAGATCGCCGACGCGCTCGATGCCGCTCACGGCCACGGGATCATCCACCGCGACATCAAGCCCGGGAACATCCTGATCACGAAGCGCGGACAGGCGAAGCTGATGGATTTCGGGCTCGCGAAGCAGGCCGGACCGCCGGAAGCGGGCGGCTCCACCATGGCCACGGCGATCGGGGAGCAGCCGCTGACGAGCCCCGGCTCGGCGATCGGCACCGTCGCCTACATGTCGCCCGAGCAGGCAAAGGGCGAGGAGCTCGACTCGCGCACGGATCTCTTCTCGTTCGGCGCCGTGCTCTACGAGATGGCGACGGGCAAGAAGCCGTTCTCCGGCACGACGACCGCCGTCATCTTCGACGGAATCCTGAACCGCGCGCCGGTTTCGCCGGTGAGGATCAATCCGGAGCTTCCCGCGGACCTGGAGCGGATCGTCAACACGGCGCTCGAGAAGGACCGCGAGCTCCGCTATCAGACGGCGGCCGAGCTTCGCACGGACTTGAAGCGCCTGAAGCGCGACTCCGAGAGTGGCCGGGTCGCCGCGGCGACGGGATCTACCGCAGCCGTTCCCGCGCCCGTCGCGCGGAGCCGCCGTGGGCTCTGGCTGACTCTCGGAGTGGTCGGGCTCGCGGTGGTCGTGGCCGCGTGGTTCGTCGCCCGGCGCACGGGACGCGCGGGAGTACCGGGCTCGGGAACGCCCGCGGCGATGAGCTCCATCGCGATCCTGCCCTTTCAGAGCCTGGGCGATGATCGAAGCTCGGATTTCCTGAAGCTCGCTCTCCCCGACGAAATCGTGACGACGCTCTCCCGGATCCCGTCTCTCGCGGTTCGGCCGTTCGCGTCCACGCGAAAGTACGACAAACCCGACACCGACCCTCAAGCGGCGGGGAAGGAGCTCGGCGTGGACCGGGTCCTGACGGGACACTACGTCCGCGAAGGGGACCGGCTTCAGGTCACCCTCGAGGTGATGGAGACGGGGGCCAATCGCGTCGTGTGGCGGGACACGTTCAACGGCGCCGCCGGCGACCTGATCCCCCTGCAGGACCAGATCAAGGCGCGTTTGAGCACAGATCTCCTGCCGCTCGTGGGGGCGGGCGGGGCGAGCACCGCCGGCGCCACCCAGCCGAAGAACCCGGAGGCCTACGACCTCTACCTGCGGAGCGTGGCGATCTCGCACGATCCCATCCCGACCAAGGAAGCAATCTCGATGCTCGAGCGAGCGGTCGAGCTCGACCCGAGCTACGCGCCCGCGTGGGTCGCGCTCTCCCTGCGCTACTACAACGACGGCACGTACTCGGACGGCGGTCAACGTGCCATCGACCGATCCCAGGCCGCAGCCGAGCGCGGCTTTACTCTCGATCCGCAGCTCCCGGACGCGCACCGAAGGCTGATCATCCTTCGGGTCGAAGGGGGCGAATTGAACGCGGCCTTCGACCAGGCGGTGGAGCTTCTCCGACGCCGGCCGGACAGCGCCGACGCCCACTTTTCGATGGCCTACCTGCTCCGCTATGCGGGGCTCCTGGAGGAGTCGATCGCCGAGTGCGAAACGGCGCGACGTCTCGATCCGAACAACAACCGGATGTGGAGGTCGTGCGCGATCGGATTCATGCAGCTCGCTCGCTACGACCGGGCCTGGGATTACATCAACGCCGATCGCGGCAGCCTCTGGGCGCGAAACACGAGCGTCGCGCTCCTCTTCCGCCAGGGAAGGATGCCCGAAGCCCGGAAAATCGCCCAGGAAGAGGGAGCGGAGTTCTTTTCAACGGCGGTCCGCGCTGCTCTGGAAGACCGGTCGAAAGAAGAGGTCGCCGCTCTCGTCAACGCCGAGGTCCCGGCACTGCTCGCGATTCGGGACTCCGAGCCGAAGTGGTTCGCCGCGTCGGAATTCGCTCACCTCGGCTTCCCCGAGGTTGCGGTGCGGCTGCTGAAACGGGCGGTCGAGCAGAACTACTGCGCCCATCCCGCGATGGACCAGGACCCTCTCTTCGCGTCGATTCGCACGACCCCCGAGTTCGCGGAGATCCGGAAGCTCGGCATGGCGTGCCGGGAGCGGTTCCTCGCGCACCGCGCCGCGAAGGGGGGCCTGACGACTCCGATTCCGCACGCCCTCCATTGAGCGAGCTCGCCGGCAAGACGATCATCGTCACCGGCGCGTCGTCCGGGATCGGGCGCGCGATCTGCCTCGAGCTCTCGCCGGAGCGCCCCAACCTCG
>DASRPJ010000150.1:0-5038 GCA_035646435.1 Thermoanaerobaculia bacterium
TTTCGCGACCCGGTCTATCGAAAGCGGCGCAATCAGATCGCGCGTCTCGCGCTCGACTACCGGCCGGGCGACCCGCCGCCGCAGGTCGACTACACCGACGAGGAACACTCCGTGTGGCGCACCGTGTGGGAGCACCTCGCGCCGCTCCACGCGTCGAACGCGATCCGGCAGTGGCGGGAGGGCGCCTCGGAGCTCGACCTCGACCAGAGTTCCATTCCGCAGCTCGCCGAGGTGAACGAAGACCTCGTTCGCAGCCCCGGCATCGAGATGCTCCCGGTCGCGGGCCTGATCTCCGCGCGCGGGTTCCTCTGCTCGCTCGGCCGCGGCGTCTTCCTCTCGACGCAGTACATCAGGCACCACTCGATGCCGCTCTACACGCCGGAGCCCGACGTCGTCCACGAGCTCGTCGGGCACGCGACGAGCTTCTTCCGTCCGGAGATCGTTCGGCTCACCCGTCTCTTCGGCGAGGCCGCGCTCGATGCGGACGAGGCGACGCTCCGGGAGCTGGAGCGCGTCTACTGGTACACGCTCGAGTTCGGCGTCGCGCGGGAGGGAAGCGACGTGAAGGCGTACGGCGCCGGCCTTCTCTCGTCGTCCGGCGAGCTCGGCGCCTTCGCCTCTCAGGCGCAGCTGAAACCGTTCGACATCGCGGAGATCGCGCGGACTCCCTACGACCCTACGAGCTACCAGAAAGTCCTCTTCGTCGCGCCGAGCTTCCCGGAGATGACGAAGCGCGTCGCCGGCTGGCTCGAGGAGACGATCGCGCGAGAGGCGGAGGGTCAACGCTGAATTCCTGAATCGGTGCCAGAGCTGAATTCAGCCATGGCACGAATTCAGCTTTTCAGCGTTGACCCCCGGCTACCCTGTAAGTCTCCGCTGACGCCGGGCTACCAGCGGTGGTATGCCGGATGTCCTTCCCTGACCGCGACGAACGTGCCCCGGCACGTCGCCGTCACTTTGCCGTTCGCCTCGAGCGTCGCCTCGACGACGGCGCGGTCGTCCGTGGACTCGACGACGTGCGCCCGCAGGTGGAGCGGCGCGTCCATCGGCGTCGGGCGCTTCAGCACGACGTGGAAGTCCGCCGTGACCGTGCAAGGCGGCGAGTCGGCGCCCGACTTCGTCATGAGGTGATGGGCGGCCGTCCAGTTGCTGTGGCAGTCGAGGAGCGCGCCGCAGATCCCGCCGTTCAGGATCCCTTCGAACGCCTGGTGGTGCGCCTCCGGTCTCCACTCCGCGACGACCTCATCCCCTTCGACGCGGCTCTTGATCCGAAGTCCGCGTGCGTTTGCGGGGCCGCACCCGAAGCAGCTGTTGTTCGGCGCGTAGGTGTCCTGGAGGGCGTCGCTCACCCGCCGATTATCCGCGAGACGGCGTTTCGGAAATAATGCCGGTCGAAACCCGGAGGAAAAACATGCGCACTAAGATCCGACGCGGCCTCGCCGCAGTCGCGGCATTCCTGGTCGGAACGGGCCTCCTCGCCGCCGCCGAGCGCCGTCCCATCACCGAGACGGACATCCTGAAGTTCCAGTGGGTCGCGGATCCGCAGATCTCGCCCGACGGCAAAGAGGTCGCCTACGTCCTCGTCACGGTCAACGAGAAGGAGGACCGCTACGAGACGAGCCTCTGGATGGTGGGGACCTCGGGAACGGCCGCGCCGCGGCGGCTCACGGCCGGACCGCGCGACTCCGCGCCGCGCTGGTCGCCGAACGGGCGCACGCTCGCGTTCGTACGGGCCCCGGGCGAGAAGGACCGGCCCCAGATCCACTTCCTGCCGCTCTCGGGCGGCGAGGCGCGCAAGCTGACCGACCTCCCGAAGGGCGCGAGCGCTCCAATCTGGTCGCCGGACGGAAAGACGATCGCCTTCACGAGCACGACGTCCGACGAGGATCTCGTCGAGAAGAAGGGGGGTCCGAAGAGCCCGCAGGAGATCGAGAGGAAGGAGCGGGACGAAAAGAACAAGCCCCGCGTCGTCACGCGCGCGGTGTACCGGTTCAACAACCAGGGATGGCTCGACCCGGCGCGGCACTCCCACATCTGGACGGTCCCCTTTTCCGAGGACGCGACCGCGCCCGCCGAGGCGAAAAGGCTGACGTCCGGCCGCTACGACGAGGGAGACCTCGTCTGGAGCCGCGACGGCTCCCGCATCTACTTCACCTCTACGCGCGTGGACGAGCCCTACTACGACAACCCGGACGCGAACCTCTACTTCGTGCCGGCGGCCGGCGGAGAGATCCAGACGGTCGCGGACATCGACGGGCCGATCAACGACGCCGTGCCGTCGCCCGACGGATCGCGGTTCGCGTTCACCGGGTCCGTCAACCCGGCCGCGCGCCAGTCCCACACGCAGTCGGACCTCTTCGTGTTCTCGGGAGGGAAGGCGGCGAACCTCACCGCGGACTACGACTTCGAGATGGGGAGCAACCTCGCCGGCGACCAGCGCCCGCCGCGCGGAGCCTCTCCGAGCGCCCTCGTCTGGACGCCGGATGGGCGGTCGATCCTCCTCGTGACGACGGAGCAGGGCCGCTCGAACCTCCGGAAGGTGGACGTCGCGACGCGCAACGTCGAGCCGCTCATGGCCGGCAACCACGACGTCATGGCTTGGAGCGCGACGCGCGATGCCTCGAGGCTCGCGCTTGCGATCGGCGACGCGAACGACGTCGGCGACGTCTACCTCCTCGATATGGCCACGCGGAAGCTCACGCGGCTGACGCGGGTGAACGACGCGCTCTTCTCTCAGCTCGACCTGCCGGAGCCGGAGGAGATCTGGTACGACAGCTTCGACGGGAAGAAGATCAACGGCTGGATCGTGAAGCCGCCGGGATTCCAGGCCGGGAAGAAGTACCCGTTCATCGTGCAGATCCACGGCGGCCCGCACACCGCCTACGGGCACATCTTCACGCACGAGTTCCTCTGGATGGCCGCGAAGGGATACGTCGTCCTCTACACCAATCCGCGCGGCTCGACGTCGTACGGCCAGGACTTCGCCAACGTCATCCAGTACCGGTACCCGGGCGACGATTACAAGGACATCATGGCGGGCGTCGACGAGGTGCTGAAGCGCGGCTACGTCGACGAGAAGAAGCTCGGCGTGACCGGCGGCAGCGGGGGCGGGCTTCTCACGAACTGGGCCGTCACCCAGACGGACCGTTTCGCCGCGGCGGTGTCGCAGCGTTCGGTCGCCGACTGGACGTCGTTCTGGTACAGCGCCGACTTCACGCTCTTCACGCCGTCGTGGTTCCGCAAGAACCCGTACCAGGACCCGGAGGAGTTCCTCGCGCGCTCGCCGTTGCGCTACGTGGACAAGATCAAGACCCCGATCCTGTTCGTCGAAGGCGAGGAGGACTGGCGTACGCCGCTCTGGCAGGGCGGCGCCGCGATGTTCCGCGCCCTGAAGGCGGAGAAGAAGCCGACGGTGATGGTCACGTTTCCCGGCGAGAACCACGAGCTCTCGCGGTCGGGGATGCCGTCGCACCGCGTGGAGCGGCTGCGGCACATCGTCAACTGGTTCGACAAGTACCTCCAGGGTAAGCCGATGCCCGTATACGACCTCCAATGAGGCGCGCGGCGCTCTCCGCCGCGGCCTTCCTCGCCGCCGCCTTCGCGAGCGCTCAACCCTCGCTCGACCCGGTCGCTTTTCTCGCGGGCACGTGGACGAGCGAAGAGGGCGGGGTCGTGATGGAGGAGCACTGGACCGCGCCCGCGGGCGGTCTGATGCTCGGGCTCCACCGCGACGTCGCGCCGGGCAAGCCGGCGTTCTTCGAATTCCTCCGGATCGAGGCGACGCCGAGGGGGATCGTCTACCTGGCGAGCCCGAGGGGCGCTCCCGCGACGCCGTTCTCGCTCGTCCAGTCCGGCGGCAACCGCGCCGTCTTCGAAAACCGTGACCACGACTTCCCGACGCGGATCATCTACCGACTGGCGCCCGACGGCGCCTTGCACGCGCGCATCGAGGGGACGAAGAAGGGGAAGCCCGCGTTCGAGGAATGGAAGTGGAAGAGGACGCGGTGAGGGGAGGCTAGACCTCGATCGACTCCACCGTCGAAACGGGCTCCGGAATCGTCAGCCCCTCTTCTTTGAGCGCTTCCAGGTGCATCGCGATAGCCGACCGAATCAACTCCGTCGCCTCTTCCTTGGTCTTTCCAATCGCGACGCAGCCCGGCAGATCAGGGACGTAGGCACCCACGCTTGCCTCACCCCGCTCGAAAACGACGACGTACGACATTGCGTTCTTACCTTTCCACCTCGAGCTCGGCCCGCTTCAGGATACTTTTCATCGTGCCGAAAGGCACGTCGAGACCGAGCCGGCCGGCAACCGTGATGACACCCGGTTTAATGAAGTGCTTGAACTGACGATGGCTTCACGTCGTGCGGGTCCGACGCCAGCCGTCCTTCTCGAGAACCCGAATGAGCTCTCGAACCTTCACGAGGCCGGTTGATCAGAAGCTCTTTCGACACCGCGCGGCACATGTTCATTTGTCGCGGCCCGGTTTCGCGGGTGTCAGGTTTTCTTGTCGGAAAGTGTCAGGTGAAGACCTGACCCCCTCAAGGATGTTTCCCGGTGGCGACGGTGACTCGGCCGTCGTCGTAGACGGTGGCGGTCAAGCCCCACATCTTTCCGGCGCCGGAGCTCTTCGTCACGCGGATCTGACCTTCCGTGATCGTCGCGGCACCGAGGGTCGGGAGGACGTCCTGGAGGAAGACCGTTTCTCCGGGCGCGAGCGCGATCGTGCGCTGACCGAGCTGCTGGCCCGTGGCCGAATAGGCCTCGACGAGCACCGTCAGGCCCTCCGCAAGCGCGATCTCCGAGACGAAGAGGTTCGTGTGGGCGGCCGCGGTGCGAACGGCGGACGGGAAGGCGAGCACGAGAGGGTTGATCGCGACGAGCGTCGAACGGCGAAAGAGGGGGAGCTCGATCGCCTGGGAGGGACGCGCGCGGTTGACGACGCGGGCGCGGACCGTCGGAATCTCCTCGGCGTCGTGGGCGCCCACGAAGAGCCGCCCGGTGAAGCGGCCGAAGTCCGCGGGCGTCGCGACGATC
>DASRPJ010000151.1:0-6447 GCA_035646435.1 Thermoanaerobaculia bacterium
CGGAAACCGAGCATGGTTCGGCGACGGGTAAGCCAGCCGTCGCGCCGGGAAGGATACGGAGGGGTTTGCGGGCCGCTTTCGCCCCGTTGTTCGACGCTCGCCGGGGGGTGTTGCTCGAATGGACGGCGATCCTCCTCGTCGGAATCGTCTATTGCCACCCGACGCTGCTCAACTGGGATCCGCTTCGGCTGCCGCAGGCTGGCGAGCATTCGGAGAGTGCCACCCTCCCTCTTCTAGCGGAGATCGGTCTCACCCGCTACGGCGAGATTCCTCTCTGGAACCCGTACATGCTGACGGGCTTCCCGCACGTGGGCGATTTCGTAAATCACTTCTGGAACCCGGTCTCGACCATTCCGATCCTCCTGTTCGGTGGCATCAATGGGATGAAGCTCTCGGTGTTCCTATCCTTCCTGATCGCCGGCTGGGGACAGTGGCTCTTTGCGCATGTGTTCGGCTTGCGAGGCATCTCGCGCCTCTGGACGGCACTTCTGTTTCTGGTTTCCGGCGGACTGGCGCTTTTATGGCGCGTCGGCTGGTATGAGTTGCTTCTCGGGGCCGCCTGGTTCCCCCTGTGTTTCGCCGGCGTCTGGTGGGCCATCCGGCGGCGTGACCGGAGTTCCATCGCGCTGGCGGCGCTGCCGATCGCGATCGTACTGGCCAGCGGCGGAGGTTATTACCCCTTCTATCTCTTCGGAACACTGTCAGTACTGGTCCTGCTCGCGGCCGTTCTCGCGACATCCGGCACGCGCTGGTCCGCGGTACGCCGCGCGGCCGGGATCGCCTTGCTTTCTGCGGCGCTCGTCGCGGTCGTGACACTTCCCTGGATCGATTCATACCGGCTGACGGCCCGCGATGCGCCGCCCGCAGTGGAGCAGAGCGGCTCCCAATCAATTCCTCACGCAATGATCAACTACATCGTCGGCGAGCCGGAGTGGTTCAATGCGACGGTCCTCGGAAGGGGCGGGGGGTGGAGCTGGTTCTACATCGGCTGGCTGCCGCTCGCTGCGGCGGCTCTGGCTCCGCTCGCCTTCCGTAAACGAGACGCGCGCGTGCCGATCCTCGTTCTGGGGTGTCTGACACTCTTCCTGCTTGCGTGGCACGCGAATCGACATACCCCGTTCCGGCATGTCTATGACCTGATCCCGTGGCTCTACAACCTGAGGTTCGTCGAAAGGCTTCTCATCATTGCGACGATCCCGCTTCTGGGGTTGGCTGGATGGGGCCTCTTCCACGTCCAGAGCCGGCTGACTCGCTGGGGTGAAGACCGCGCGGTGACGATTCTTCCCGCCGACCGCAAGGGCAAGGCGTCGACGGTGTCACTGAAGTGGGCCTTTCTGCTGCCGTTTCTCCTGGTCCTGTTCTTTTCGACTCGTCACGTTTACCGGGTCAACAAGTCATTCGGTCTCGTGGACGGCCGTCTCGACCAGAAGTCGATCGATGCCCTGAGGTTTCTACGTCGCTACGATCGGAGCTTGTACTACACGAACGTAGGGGGCACCTTCGTGGAGTGGAAGTGGACGCCCGCCGCCTACATGCTCGAGATGCCCATCATCAACTTCCAATACAACCGTCGGCTGCGGAGCCAGGACAAACAACGCAGTCCGGATTCGCCCTTCTCTGCTTCGGCCAAGTACATCCTCGGGCTCCCCGAACGAACGAAGACTCCGTCGAACGCCACGTCGATCCGGACGTTCGGAGGCGACTGGACGCTCTGGCACGATCCCGACGCGCTTCCGTTCGCGTTCGCCGCTTCGCGTTCCCTGCTCCAGTCGAGGAGACCGGTTCGGAACGAGAATGTCACCATCGCGGCCGCGCGCCTCCTCGGACCCAACCAGGTGTTCGTGCGGGCCGTGGGCGACTCCTCCCTCGATCTCGTCGTTCTCGTGAGCGACTATCCCGGCTGGAAGCTGTTCATCGACGATCGGCCGGCGGCGGTCCGACCGATCAACGGCTACCTCGGCGCGGCCATGCGACCCGGCGAGCACGAGTACCGGTTCGTTTTCCGGCCACGCTTCTATCTCATCGGGCTCGTGGTCAGCGTGTGTGCCGTCATCGCGGCAGGGGGCTTGATTCTGGCGGACCTGCTAAGCCGGGCGCGGAGGTTCGTTGCCGTCCCGCCGGCCTGACGACCCTCCGCGGTCAGGACGAGCGGTTGGATTCCATTGTGATTTCCCGCGACCATTTCAGACGAAGAAGGTTGAAAGCTCCGAGGAAAATCTCCGCTCGGCCCAGCTTCGAGGCACCGCCGGTCCGATCGTAGAAGACGATCGGCGATTCCAGGATCCGGAACCGGTTCCGGTGAAGGCGGTAAAGGAGCTCGACCAGGAATGAATAGCCGGTGGACTTGACCGAGTCGAGGCGGATCGTCCGGAGGGCGCCCGCCCGATAGAGGCGAAACCCGGACGTCAAGTCTCGAACGGGGATTTTCAAGAGCCGGGCCGAGAATCGATTGGCGAGCCAGCTCAGCAGGATCCGCCGGATCCGCCAGTTGATCGTGCCTCCATCGCGGATGTACCTCGAGCCGACCACCACGTCGTATTCGCGCGTTTGGTCGAGCATCGCCGGAAGGTATTTCGGATCGTGGCTCAGGTCGGCATCCATCGTTCCGACCACGTCGTAGCCATTCTCCAGACCATAGAGAAGACCAGCAGCGTAGGCTCTTCCCAGCCCACGGGCGCCCGTGCGCCGGAGCAGGTGCAGGCCTTCGTGGAGCCTCATCAGCCCTTCGCAGAGATCGGCGGTACCGTCGGGGGAAGCGTCGTCGACGACGAGCATCTCGAGACGCGGCGCGGCCGCGAAGAAGCGCGTCACCAATTCTTCGAGGTTCTCACGCTCCTGATACGTTGGGACGACCACGAGAGCCCTGGGGGGGTTCGCCACGGGACTCCGCTCGTTCGCCTGCGGGGTCCGGCTCCGTTCCTTCATTCGTCGGCTACGACCCGAGTCGAGGCACGGATCGCAACGTCCAACCCTCCCGCTACGAGCGGAAGACCTTCTCCTCGGAGCCGTCCAGCCAGCGGTCGACCACTTCTTTGCCCTGCATGAGCGAGTGGTCCTGGTTTCCGATCTCGTACTTCCACGAGCCGAACCGGCCGCGCGAGTAGATCTCCTTCGACTCCAGGTAGGACTGGATCGTCCCGAGGGCTTCGTCCCGGTCGACGCTCGGGATCGGGTACGCGTGTCCGGCGTGAATCAGGTAGACCGTTTCGATCAGCGGGACGTCGCTCGGCTCCAGGATGTTCTCGGCGAGCAGTCCGTCCACGACGACCTTCCCGAAGTCGCCGGGCGGAAGCGGCCGAAACCGCGAGTAAGTCGTCTCCATCAGAAGAGAGCAGTAGCGGGAGGTGTCGCCCCCGGGCACGATGTCCGGCGAGTAGTTGGAAAGGTACGTCATCCGGTAGAACGGCGTCTTCGGGTTCGGAAAATAGATCCAGTTCTTATCCGACGGCGACGGCCGCTTCAGGCCGATGCCGACCGAGAACAGCCGGTTGAACATCAGCTTCTTCGACGCGTCACGGACCTTCTGCGGGGCATGGGCCAGCCGCGCGACGAACGCCTCGAGCGGGAGCGTCGTCAATAGCTTCTCGTAGCGGGACGTGGACCCGTCCGCGAACCGGATCTCGTGCGCGTTCTCGTCGACGCAGGTGGCGCGCTTGTGATACCGGACCCGGTCGCCGATGTGCGGGAGCACCGCGAGCCAGAGCCCGACCGTCCCGCGCGTCGCCGGGTAGCCGAACGTGGCGTTGGGCCCCCACTCGACGTTCTGCGGAAAGAGCGCCGTCTCGAGCGCCTTCTTCCAGTCGACCACGCTCACTCGCTCCGCGATCCAGTAGAAGCCCATGCGGGAGAGCGGCGTCGTCCAGACCTTCTCGTTGTAGGGAACCATGAAGTGCTTCGACACCCCGGCGCCGAACTTCGCCTGGACCCACTCCTCGAAGTTCGTGAAGGCGCGGTCCCGGTCGATCGTCTGGGACTGGATGAGGCCGACGAGACACTCGAGCATCGCCTCCTCGGGAAGGGAAGAGAGGTGGTTCTGGAACGGGTAGCGCACGTAGCGGTCTTCGAACTTGATCCAGCTCTCGCGGTCGATCCGGCGAACGCCGTCCTTGCCGAGCATCTTCTCGAGGAAGTCGTTGAAGTACGCGTGCCCGGAAAAGATGATGTGCCCCGAGACGTCCCACGTGAAGCCCTTCGCATCGAGGAAGCTCGTCGAGAGGCCGCCGATCTGGCCCGCTCGCTCGTACATCTCGAAGTCGTCCACGCCGCGCTCGCGGAGGCGGTAAGCCGCCCCCAGCCCGGTCGGTCCGGCGCCCAGGATCGCGATCGAAGCCATTCAGGTCTTCTGGACGACGCGCTTCAATGCATCGGCGCGCTGGATCTCCGAGCGCAGCTCGAAGAGATAGCGGAGGACGCGGCCGATCGTGCCGACCATCTTCCACGGGCGGTGGATGCTCTGCCCCGCTTCGCGCGGGAAGTGGCGCACGACGACCTCGGCGACGCGCCAACCCGCGATTCGACACCGCGCGAAGATCTCGTCGCCGACGAAGTTGATGCGGTGGCGAATCTCGATCCGGCGGGCGACGTCCCTGCGGAACGCCCGGCAACCGCCATTGATGTCGTGAAGCGGCGAGCCGAGGAACCACCCCGAGAGGGTGTTCAGGCCCTTCGAGAGGACGAGCCGCGGCCACGGATCGTACCGCTTCTTCTTCCAGCCGAAGACGACGTCGGCTCCCCGGTCGATGGCTTCCAGGAACCGGGGGGCGTCCGCCATCGTGTGCTGACCGTCGCCGTCGACGACCATGACGACTTCGCCCGGAGTGTTCCGGAGCGCCGTCTCGGTCGCGACCGCGTAGCCCTTGTTCCCGTCGTGGTGCACGACGAGGACGCGGGGGTCCTTCGCGGCGAGCGCGTCGGCGATCTCCCCCGTCCGGTCGCGGCTGCCGTCGTTCACGACGAGGACGCGCCAGTCGAGGCCTTCGATGGCGGAAAGCGAAGCCACCGCCTCGGCGACCGTCTTTTCGACGGACCCCTCCTCGTTGTACGCGAGGAATCCGACCCCCAGTCGCGGTTCTTTTTCAGCGGACATAGATGATCCATCCGGCCGCGCTGACCCAGCCGAGAACGATCAAGAGGATCCACGGGTCGTCGATCAGAAGGGCGCGCGTGGGATTCCCTCCGCCTCCGCGGCGATAGACGAGGCGGACGTAGCGCGCGACGCCGAGGACGACGAACGGAACGGTCGGAGCGAGCGACCGGCCGCCGTGCACGCGGACCGTCGAAGGCACGACGGTGTAGGCCGCGTAGGCCGCGACGGTCGCGAGCGCGGTGACGACGAAAAGAAAGTCGAGACCCTCGCCGCGATACGCCGCGAGGGCGGGCCGATGCTCGGAGGACGCCGAATGGCCGGCGTGCTGGAACTCCCACTGCCGCTTTCCGATGACGAGAAAGAGAGCGAGCAGATAGGCGCAGCCCATGAGGAAGCTCGAGGCGGTCAGGCCCGCCAGCGCGGCCCCGGCGAGCGCCCGGAGGGGAAGCCCGGCCGCGACGATGAGCGCTTCCAGAAACGGGATGCTCTTCAGAAAGAGCGAGTAGGCGAGCATCAGGAGCGCATAGGCCGCGACCCACACCCCGAAAATTTCCGAGAGCCGAAAGGACGCGAGCAGGCCTCCCCCGCCGAGCAGCGAAGCGGCCACGATGGCCGCCGACACAGGCAGCCCGCCCGCGGCGAGAGGGCGGCTGCGTTTCACGGGGTGCGCCCGGTCGCGTTCGCGGTCCATGATGTCGTTGACGAGATAGATGGAGCTCGCCACGGCGCAGAACGCCGCGAAACCGGCCGCCGCGAGCCACCACCCGCGCGCGGACGCAAGTGCCCCGCCGAAGAGAAACGGAAGCGGCAACACGAGGTTCTTGACCCACTGGGCCGGGCGGGCCGACACCAGGAGCGCACGGAGAACGCGCCCCGCCGGAAGATCGGCGGCCGCATAGCGTTCGCGCGGTCGAGTCACGGCCATTCGAACCATTGTAAGGGACAACGGAAAAACCTCTTTCGGTCTCCGGTCGCCTCTGCCGCGGCGGTTACAATCGCCGCGGTCCTCCGGGAGGTGGGATCCCCCGTGCCGGTCACCGGTACCTTGATCGAAGGCAAGTACGAGATCCTCGCGAAGATCAAGGAAGGCGGAATGGGGACCATCTACAAGGTCCGCCATCGTCTCCTCGACGAGATTCGCGTCGTCAAGGTCATGCGCCCGCACGTCGGCGCCGACGAAGATCTTCGCCGCCGGTTCACGCAGGAGGCGAAGACCGCGACCCGGTTGAAGCACCCCAACATCGGCGCGATCCTCGACTTCGCGCTCGACTCCGACGGGATGGCGTACATCGTCATGGAGTTCATCGACGGCGTAAACCTCCTGGAGCTCCTTCGCGCATCCGGCCCGCCCGCGCTTTCCC
>DASRPJ010000152.1:0-6678 GCA_035646435.1 Thermoanaerobaculia bacterium
CGCCCGAACGGAGGGTGAAGCTCACCCCGTCCACGGCGGGAGCGAGCCTTCCGCCCGCGGGCACCTCGACGCGGAGGTCCCGCACGTCGAGGACGGGGGCGTGGGTCGGCTCGAGTCGGGGACCTGCGGGTGCCGAGCCGACGCTCAGTGGACCGACTCGCGCGAGTTCTTCCTCGCTTCCTCGAGGTGTCGGACGCGCTCGATGACGTCGCGATAGTTGGTGTTGATGCCGTAGACCTCGAGGAACGTCTCGTACGCGAGGTTCACGTCGCCCGTGTCCTCGTAGACGCGGCCGAGGTCGTAGAGGAGACCCGCGGTGTCGGACTCGCGGATGCCGGGGGTCGCGAGACCCTTTCCGTACCACTTGATCGCCAGCTGCGGCATTCCCTTCTCGAGAAAGCAGAGGCCGAGGAGGCTGCAGCACTCGACGGCGAGCGCGGGCGCTTTGCTGGCCAGCTGGAACTCGCCGATCGCCTCGTCGAGAAGACCCATTTCCTTGTACGCGATCCCGAGGTTGTAGTGGGTCTCGTAGTCCTCCGCCGAGAGCTGTTGCTCCACGCCCTTGCGGAACTCGCGGAAGATGTCCTGGAGAGAGGCCTCGTCCTGCGTCTCTCCGAGCGCGGGCGCGGTCGAGGGCGCCGCCTCGTCGGTCAGCTCCTTTTCGAGCTCCTCGGCGAGGTTGAAGAACTGCCGCTCGTCGGCGAAGAGATTCTCGTCGTCCACCGCCGGAGCGCGTGGTGCGGAAATGCCGGCCGGAGCCTCCGCGGCGGCGCGCTGCATCGTCTCCTCGATCAGCGAGCCGAGCTCGGGGGCGAGGACGCCGAAGCCCGTGTCGCCCGCGGTGTACGGGGTCAGGCGCGGAGCCGGGTTCGGAGGAGGCGGCGACTCGGGTCGCGCGGGCGCAGGTGTCGCGGGCTCGAGCGGCCCGGCCGCTTCCGCGAAGGTATCGAAAGCCGGCGCCGCACGCGCGTGCTGAGGAGGCGCCAGGATTTCGATCTCGAACTCGTCGAACTCGACCGGCGCGGCCCGCGGGACCGGTGCAGGCGCCGCCTCGACCGGCGGGGTGACGGCGTCGGCTCTCAACCCGAACCGCTCGAACAGGCCCGCCGCCAATGCCTCCTTGCCCTGCGCGCGGTACAGAGTCGCGAGCTCGGCCGCTTCGCGAGGCGCCGCGGGGTTTCCGAGCTCGACCAAGAGCTCGAGCATCCGCTCGCGCGGGACCATCGCGTCCGGATTCTGATTCACGAGGGCCCGGAGGCGTTCGATCGCGCGATCCTTCAACCCGTACCGGGCGAGGACTTCGGCTTCCTGATACGCGGCCGTCATGTCGTCGGCCGGCGTCTCCTCCAGCGGGGAGGGAGGAGCGCCGGCCGCCTCGGCGGGCGCGATCGCTTCCAGCCGCGCGGCCGCCTCCGCGTGGCCGGGATCCGCGGAGAGGGCCCGTCGGTAGTGCTCCACCGCCGTCGCCGGCTCGCCGCGGCCCTCGGCCTGCCGGCCGAGAGCGACGCGCATCGCGGCCGACTGGTCCGCGTCCCCCTCGTTCTCGCGGATATCCGCCATGGCTTCGAGGGCGGCGGGGTGGGTCGGAAACGCCTCGAGGACGGGCCGCAGCAGCGTCGCGGCGCGCTCGAAGTCGCCCGACGAGGCGGCCCGATCGACGAGCGGACGGATCGCCTCGACCGCGGCGTCCGGCGATCCCGCCTCCAGGTGCAGCCGGGCGAGCAGGCTCCGCGCGGCGTCATGCTCGGGCTCGAGACCGACGGCATCCTCGGCCGCGGCCATCGCCGCGACCCGGTCGCCGCGCAGGATCTCCGCTTCCGCCCGGAGTACGCGCGCGTCCGCGGACCGCGGCGCGAGGTCGAGCTCCTGGATCGCGGCGGCGATTTCGTTGGCGGCGAGGAGGGAGCCGATCATCTGGATCCGCGCGCCGTGGTCGCCCGGATCGAGGTCGAGCGCTTTGCGAAAGAACGCCACCGCGTCGCCGTGCGCTCCGCGCCGCTGGAGCAACAGGGCGATCGCGTCGTATCGGGCGACGGCCTGCGGGATCTGTCCGGCGACCCGGTGAAGGTCCGCCAGCCGCGACTGGACCTTCAGGTCGGCCGGGTCGAGCAGGGCGAGCTTTCCGTAGGCGCCGATCGCCCCGGCCAGGTCGTTTCTCTTCAGGGATTGCTCGGCCAGGGTCTGGTAGTGGCTTCGGGCGTCCTGGGTCAGTCCCTGCCGCGCGTAGAGATCGGCCAGACGGTCGTAGATGTCCAGCCGGGTGGGGTCGATCTTGTTGATTTTCTTGTAGATGGCGATCGCTTTGAGGAAGAAGCCGTCGGCCGAGAAGGTCTCGGCGATCCGGGAGAAATGGGCGATGCCGTCGGCGGGGCGCCCCATCCGGACGCACAGATCCCCCGCCTTGTTCAAAGCAAACGAGTCGCTCGGGCTCTCTTTCAGGAGGTCGAGGTAGTCCTTGAGCGCCTGGTCGAGCTTTCCCCGCGACAGGTGCTTCTCAGCGGACTGAATGAGACGGTCGCGCGCACCCGCCATTGCCGGAGAGATTTTAGCCCGGATTACCGGCGGTTCCGGCCACGGCGGCGCGTGCGGTCGGAGTGAGGACGTTGCGAGACCGCCGATCTACCGCGGCGGCTCGATCGCGGTCGCGGTTGGCGCGCCGCTTCCCGCGACGACTCCGTGGTAGCTCAGGCGGTGTTCGGGACACGGCCCGTTGATCGACAGGGCCTGCCAGTGCTCCGGCGTTCCATAACCCTTGTGCTGTTCGAAGCCGTACGCGGGAAAGCGGCGGCCGAGGTCTCTCACCATCCGGTCGCGCTCGACCTTTGCGACGACCGACGCCGCCGCGACGGAGGCGCAGAGCGCGTCGCCGTGCACGATCGGGAGCTGTGGAAGCCGCAGGCCGGGAAGCGAGAACGCGTCGAGAACGACGGCCTCGGGCGCCGGATCGAGCGCAGCGATCGCCACGCGCATCGCGGCCAGGCTCGCTCTCCGGATGTCTCTCAGGTCGATCTCGGCGGCGCTGACGACCCCGACACCGACGGCGATCGCGTGCTGGCGGATCGCGTGGGAGAGCCGTTCGCGGCAATCGGCGTCGAGCCGCTTGGAGTCATCGAGCCCCATGAGCACACAGCCGGGTGGGAGGATGACGGCCGCGGCGACGACGGGGCCGGCGAGGGCGCCGCACCCCGCTTCATCGACTCCGGCGACGAGTCGATACCCGCGGCGCGCGAGCTCCCTCTCGACTCGATCGAGCTCCCGGAGCCGTCCGAGCTCCGCGAAGAGAGCGGACAGGAGGTCCCGCTTCATCTCCGCACATTGTGCCAGAGGATCCGCGGGGGGTCAGTCTCGAATTGTTGATCGGGAGCGCGAAGTCAGCAAATCAGGACTGACCCCTAAGACTGTTCGGTTCGCCGCTCCCCGATCCTCGCCGCCTTGCCCTTGCGCTCGCGGAGGTAGTAGAGCTTCGCGCGCCGGACGGCGCCCTTGCGGTCGACCTCGATCTTGTCGATCACGGGAGAGTGAAGGGGAAAGATTCTCTCGACGCCGATTCCGCTCGAGATCTTTCGCACCGTAAATGTCTCGCGGACGCCGCCGGCGCGCCGCGCGATCACCACGCCCGCAAATACCTGGATGCGCTCCTTCTCGCCCTCGCGGACCTTGACGTGCACGCGAACGGAGTCTCCGGGGGAGAAGTCGGGCGTGCCCTTGCGCAGGGAGGAGCTTTCCACGTCCAGCAGGATGTCGCTCATACGGGTCCTCTTTCGATGCCGGAAGGCGATCCGGCGTGCTCACGCTCGTTCGAGCGGAAAACGCCGGATTATACAAGACCCTCCGTTACTTGTCAGCCCGCGACGGGGAAGCGGCCCCGGCGGCTACTCGTCCCCTTCCCCCGGCTCTTCGGGGCGCGCCTCCAGGAGGTCCGGCCGGCGCTCGCGGGTCCGCTCGAGCGCCCGCGCGCGCCGCCACCGCCGGATACGCGCGTGATCTCCCGATACGAGGGGGTCCGGAACGACGAGGCCGCGGAACTCGCGCGGTCGGGTGAAGTGAGGGTAATCGAGGCGCTCGCGGGCGAAAGATTCCTCCTCGAGCGACTGCGCGCTACCGACCACCCCCGGCACGAGACGGGAGACTGCCTCCGTCACGGCGAGGGCGGCGGCTTCGCCACCGGGCAGGATGAAGTCGCCGAGCGAGATCTCTTCGTCGAAGAGGCCGAGAAGCCTCGCCCGCTCGTCGATCCCTTCGTAGCGGCCGCAGACGAAGAGGAGCCGCTCGAGGGAGGCGAGCCGCTCCACCCCGCGCTGCGCGAGCGGCACGCCGTCCGGAGTGAGCAGCACCGTCCACGCCCGCGGCCGCCCCTCCGGCTCGCGGCGGGCCTCGATCGCGGCGGCGAGAACCGGGGCCATCATCACCATCCCCGCGCCCCCGCCGTAGGGCTCGTCGTCGACCTTTCGATGACGCCCCTCGGCGTACGCGCGGAGGTCGGTCACGGTCATGTCGATGACGCCCGCCTCGATGGCCTTTCCGAGGAGACTCTCCGCGAACGGCGTCCGGAAGTACTCCGGAAAGAGGGTGAGGATCTCGATCTGCATGGACGCCCCGTTCCGGTCAGAGCTCGAGCAGGCCTTCCGGCGGATCGAGGACGATCCGGCGGGCGTCGCGATCGACCGAAACGACGATCGGGCGAACGAAGGGGATGGCCACCGGCTCGGCGCCACCCGAGTCGAGGAGCAGCATCGCGCCCCCGGCCGTCCGCGCGATCTCGACGGCCTTTCCGAGCTCGTGCCCGGCCGCGTCCTCGCAGCGCCAGCCTTCGACCTCGTGCGCGTAGAAGTAGTCGTCGGGAACGGCGGTCGCCGCCTCGTCGGGAACCATGAGGTCGCCGCCCGCGAGCGACCTCGCGGCTTCGCCGTCGTCGACGCCGTCGAAGCGGACGAGGAGACGATCCGCGTGGGGACGCACCGTCGCGATCACGAGCGCCCGCTCCTCCCCCCCGCGGATCCAGGTGAAGGCGGCACCGGAGACGAAGCGCTCGGGGAAGTCCGTGGCGGGCTCGACGGAGACTTCGCCGGCGATCCCGTGAGGACGGCGGACGATTCCCACGAGAAGCATCGCGGGGACTCTCGCGGCTTCGGTTACCGGTTCTTCAGTCCCGGACCCGGACGACGACCTTCTTGCCCCGCGCGGCGGCGGCCGCGCCGACGAATGCGCGCAGAGCCCGGACGGTCCGGCCGTCCCGGCCGATCAAACGCCCCCGCTCCGGCTCCGGCACCGAGATCTCGTAAACGGTCGTGCGTCCGTCGGCGGACTCGGTGACTTGAGTCTCCTCCGGGCGGTCCGAAAGCCGTCGGACGATGGTTTCGATCAGCCGGCGCATGTCACGAGGCCTTCGTCTCCGGCTCCTTCTGGGCGAGGAGGGACTTGACGGTCGGGGAGACGGTCGCTCCCTTTCCGATCCAGAAGCGCGCCCGCTCCCGGTCGAAAGCGACGATCGTCGGCTCGCGCATCGGGTCGTACGCGCCGAGCTCCTCGAGGACCTCCGCCCGCGCGGTCGAGCGCGAGTCGGAGACGACGATTCGATAGTGGGGGCGGTTGCGGGCGCCCATGCGGCGCAGTCGGATTCTCAGCATTCGTTCGTTCCTTTCCAGGCTTCGGGCGGGGCGACGTGCCCGCGACGGGAGCGTTCCACCGAAGCCGCGGCATTGTATCGCGGGACCGGCGCCGGCAGGTCCGGCGGGGGGTCAGCCGCGCGGGGCCGGGAGGGGCAGTCGGGAGAGGTCGAGGCCGCGCGCCCCCTTCTTCGCCGTCTTCAGGAGCTTGCGCATCTGCTGATACTGCTTCAGGAGCCGGTTGATCTCGGCGACGGTCGTTCCCGACCCCGCCGCGACTCGCTTCTTGCGGCTCCCGTTCAGGACCTGCGGATACCGACGCTCTTCGGGGGTCATCGAGTCGATGATCGCGGTCACGCGCCCGAGCGCCTTCTCGTCGACGGCGTCCGGCGAAGAGAGGCCGCGGACGGCGCCCCCGCGCGGGAGGAGATCGAGAAGCCCCGAGACCGGCCCCATCTTTTTCATCGAGCGCAGCTGGTCGGCGAGATCCTCGAGAGTGAACTCTCCCGACGCGGCGCGGTCCGCCATCTTCGCGGAGGCCGACGCGTCCACCTGGGCCTCCACCTTTTCGATGAGCGTGAGCACGTCGCCCTGGCCGAGGATGCGCGACGCCATCCGGTCCGGATGGAAGAGCTCGAAGTCCTCCGGCTTCTCGCCGACCCCGACGAACTTGATCGGCCGGTCGACGGTCGAGACGACCGACAGGGCCGCCCCGCCGCGCGCGTCGCCGTCCGCCTTGGTGAAGACGATCCCCGTCAGCGGCAGCGCCGCCGCGAAACCGGCCGCGGAGCGCACCGCGTCCTGGCCGGTCATCGCGTCCGCGACGAACAGGATCTCGCCGGGAGAGACGGCGTCGGTGACGGCGCGGACCTCGTTCATCAGGTCCTCGTCCAAGTGCAGCCGGCCGGCGGTGTCCACGATGACCGTGTCTCGTCCGGTCAACCGGGCCTCGGTGACGCCTTCCCGCGCGACCTCGACCGGGTTGCGCCTTTCGCCCGGGTCGAACACGGGGACGCCGACCTGCCGGCCGAGCGTCTTCAGCTGGGCGACGGCGGCGGGCCGCGAGAGGTCG
>DASRPJ010000153.1:0-7305 GCA_035646435.1 Thermoanaerobaculia bacterium
GCCAGAAAGTAGCGGTCCGCGGTCACGCACGCCCCTCCTTCAGCCGGTGGCTGTCGCCGGCCTGCAGGTCGAGGCCGTAAATGCGCTTGAGATCCGCGATCTGCTTCAGCGTGGCCGGCGAAAAGGGGGCCTTACCCTCGAACGCGTGGAGGACGATCCCCTCCAGAAGATCGCCGAGCGATAGGTCTCTCAGATCAGCCAGCGCCTTCAAGACTTTTACGAGGCGCTTTTCCATCCGCACGCCGGTCTGGATCCGCTCGACTACTCTCTTCGTTACCACGGTACCAATGTACCACAGGGCGACGGACGCAGACATTCAGGCCTGACCCCGGACGCAGAGATTCAGGCCTGACCCTAGAGCTGGAACGCGTACGAGATCTTGAGGAAGAACTGCCTGCCGGCCTGCTCGAGCTCGTCGATCTCCGAGAGGGCGCGCTGGTCGCCGTAGCCGAGGAAGAGCACGGTCTGCCAGTTGAGCTTGTAGGCGAAGAGGGCGGAGCCGCTGAAGTCGCCGCTCTTCTCGGAGATGTCGAACGTGTACAGAGAGGGATCCCGCTTGGTCTCGACGTACTGACCAATCAGGCGCAGGAAGGCACGCGCGCTGAACGTGTACTGGGTCCGCAGCCGCGCGACCGACGCGGTGAACAGGCGGCCGTTCGCGTCCTCGCTGTCCACGTCGAGCCAGCGACGGCTCCCGTCGAAGCGGAGCTCGAGGTGGTCGGTGGGCCGCACGGTGGCGAACAGGTTGATCGAGGCCCCGTCTCCCGGCCGGGAGTTCGCGAAGTCGACCTGCTCGCCGATGTTCCCGTTGATCCCGAACCGGTTGAAGACCCGCGATGGACTTCCTTCGATCTGGTAGATCAGCTGGGTCCGATCGAACGTCCGGGCTCCGGCGCGGACCTTGTCGAAACCCACGCGGAGGCGCCAGAAGGACGCGAACTTCCCGTCCGCCCCGACGCCCGGGGAGATCTGCCGGAAGATGAGCGCGTTGTCCTGCTGCGCCTGATAGTCGGCGACGAAGAAGGCGCGGATCCGGCGGAAAAACCCGGTCTTCGGCCGAAACGTGTAACCCGCTTCGCCGTAGGTCTCGCGGTAGCCGACCTGCGGAACGAAGCCGTTGTCGGCCCGGAACTCGTCGGCGAAGTCGAGGTACTGGCCGAACCAGTCGATCGTCGGCGTCGAGTGGGACCACCAGATGGTCCCGGCGTGACCGGACAGCTTCTGGCCGTTCCACTCCGAGGCGAGGTCCGGCCGGTCGGGCGTCTCGCTCGACGAGAAGAGAATCTGTCCCGTCACGGTGTCCTTGTCGGTCGGCCGCCACCGGAAGTCCGGTCCGAAGACGCGGTTCGACGCGCCGCCACGGATCTCGCGGTCGGTCACGAGGAATCCGACGAACGACTTGCCGATCTCGTGCGTCGCCCGTCCGATTGCGGCGATCGAGCGGAAGTCCTGATCGGCGAAGCCCGAGCCGTTGGGGCCGGGGAGGATGACGCTTCCGCCCCCGCGGTCCTCGGTCACGAGCGCGGTGTACGCGGTGTGCCCGAGCTTCCCCGTGACGCGGGCGCCCCACCGCGGCGACGTGATCGTCCGCGTGTAGACCGCCTGCATCGGGGTCGAAAAGAGCTCGATCCCTTCGAGAAAGAACGGCCGCTTCTCCGGGAAAAACAGCGCGAAGCGCTCGTTCGCCCCGATCTGCGCGACGTCCGACTCGATCTGGGAAAAATCGGGGTTGAGCGTCGCGTCGATGGCCGTGTTCACGGTCGGAGTCCACTTGAGGTCGAGACCTCCATCCGCCTCGATCGACTCGTTCTCGAGCTCGGAGCCGAGGCCGTCTTCCGGGAAGGCCTCCTGGCTCGCGGTCGCGTACGGCGCGAGGACGAGGTGCCCGCCGGAGGGGAGCCCGGTCAGGCCGGTCAGCGGGTTCGACCGGCAGATGAAGCACTGCCCGCCGCGGGGGAGCTTCGTCGAGAAGTACTGGTACCGGAAGTCGCGCGGGTGGTTCCGGTAGAGCATGATGTTCCACTTCTGCGGGTCCGCCTTCCGGTAGCGGAGAGACGAGAACGGCACGCGCATCTCGAGGACCCACCCTTGCGGCGTGATCGTCGCCTCCGAGTCCCAGTAGTAGTCCGGGGAGCTGTCTTCGCCGCTGGCGTCGTCGGTATTCGCGTCGTACTGGATACCGTGCGGGTTGGCCAGAAAGAGGATCGCGCGCCGGGCCTCGCCCCCCGTGTCGAGGATGATCCCGCCGTAGTCGGTCGAGCTCGAGACGTTGTCCCGGTCGCCGTACGGTGCCCGGATCCCGGATGGGTTGGGGTCGGCGAACTCGAACCCCGCATAGAGGAACTTGTCGTCGTAGGTCAGGTAGCCGATGTTCGCGACCTTGGGCTCGTTGTTGTCGCCCGGGTTGGTTTCGTACCAGGTGGTAACTTTTGTCGCACCTTGCCAGCCCGCGTCCGAGAGGTTTCCATCGATCGCGATCGGGCCCGCCGCGCGGGTGATGGCGATCGGCACGGCCGGCTCCACGGTCTGCCCACGCAGGGCGGCGGACGCGAGGAGAAGAGCAAAAAAGAGGGGCGGACCGGTACTCGAGCGGCGCGACACCGATTGCTTAGACGGGGCGACCCCCAAAAGGTTTGGGGCGATCGCGACCCGTTACGATTTCTTAAGGTGGGGTCTGACCTGAATTCAGCCCTGACCTGAATTCAGGCCTGACCCCTACCGCATCGCCTCCATCGGGGACAGGCGGGAGGCGCGGATCGCCGGGTACAGGCCGAAGACGACCGCGAGGGCGAGGGCCGTCCCCCACGCGACGACGAGGCCCACGGGGTTGACGACGAGGCCGTAGGGGAACTTGGACGCGAGCGCTTTGCACACGGTGGCGCCCGCGAGGGTCCCGATGAACGCTCCCACGGCGGCGAGCACGAGCGCCTCGAGGAGGAACTGGATGAAAACCTCGTGGTCGGAGGCGCCCATCGCCTTGCGGAGGCCGATCTCGTAGCGCCGGTCGGAGAAGGAGATCAGCATCACCGACAGCACGCCGACGCCGCCGACGAGGAGGACCGTCGCGGCGAGGCTCGTGAGGACGATCCGCCAGCCGCGCATCTGGTCGAGGAAGTTCTCGTAGGAGCGGGCGAGCTCGCTCTCGAGGTCCGTGATCTCGACGTCCTCGATGTTGTGGTGCGCCTGTTTTGCGCGACCGATCATCATCGCGGAGACTTCGTTCAGGTCCCGCTTCGCGCGGAGCTTCACGGTGACGTGGACGAGCTTGTGGTCCGGGTCGATGCGGTCCATGTAGGTCGGCAGCGGGATGAGGATGCCGTTCGCGTCGTAGTAGTTCTCGTCGCTGAACAGCTGCCCGGGCGCCTGCACTCCGACGATGCGGAACCGAACCCCCTCGACGGTGATGTCGCGCCCGACCGGATCGGAGCCCCCGAAGAGCTTCGAGCCCAGGGTCGCGCCGACGACCGCCACGCTCGTGCGCCGTCTCTCGTCGTCCGCGGTCAACCCGCGGCCGAGGCCGATCGGCCGGTTCATCCAGTGCGCGTAGTCGTGCGTGACCCCGACGATCCAGAGCCGCTCCGTGCCGCCCGGCACGCGCACGGCGGAACGCTTCTGCGCGCGCGGCAGGAACGCCAGCACCGTCGGGTGGGGCGCCGTCAGCCGGGGGAGATCTTCGAAGCGAAGGCCGGGGCTCATCGCAAACCGCTTCTGCTCCTCGCTCGTCTCGGGGGACTTCGGCGCGACCATGATCGTGCCGTCCCAGCTCATTCCGGAGAAGCCCGTGCCGATCCGGTCGAGGACTCCGTCCAGGACCGACGTCATCACGACGAGCGCGAACACCCCGAGCATGAGGAGCGTGAGCGTCAGGAGCGAGCGCAGCTTGTGCGCCCAGAGCTCGACGAAGCCGCCGCGGATGACCTCGCCGTAGAGGGCGAGCCGTCCGCCGAAGCCGAGCTTCCGCTCCCCGGAGGCGGAGATCGCCGGGGCCGGAAGGGCTTCGCCGCGGCTACTCATAGCGGAGCGCCTCCATCGGGGAGAGCCGCGCCGCCTTGAAGGCTGGATAGAGAGCGAAGAGGAAACCGAAGGCGGTCGCGAGAAGGAACGCGTAAAGGAAGCTCTTCGGGTCCATGTAGAGCGGGATCCCGATCGCCGCGGTGATGCCCTTCGAGAAGCCGATCCCGGCGAGCAGGCCCACGACGCTCCCCAGGGTCGAGATCACGAGCGCTTCCGTCATGAACTCCTTGAAGACTTCCTTCCCGGAAGCGCCGATCGCCATCTTGACGCCGACCTCGCGTACGCGCTCCTTGAGCGAGGCCATCTGGATGTTCACGTTGACGATGCCGCCGCCCAGAATCGAGAGGAGCCCCGAAAGCCAGAAGATGACGTTGTAGGCGTCGTTCTGGCTGCGCCGCCTCTTGACGCGGGCGGAGACGTCGTCGAGGCGGAAGTCCTCCTGCTGACGGTGATTCGCCTTCAGGAGGTCGGAAAGGCCCTTCGAGAACGCTGAGATCGCGTCGACGTCGCGCATCTTGAACGTCACGCGGTCGAGCCGCTGGTAGGCGTCCCCCTCGAACCGCCGCGTGACGAGCGTCGACGGAACCGCGATGATGCGATTTCGCCACCGGAAGATGTTGTTCTGGCTGTTGCGGAAACGGAAAACGCGCTCGTGGAGGAGTCCCACCACCTTCACGGGCACGTCTCCGATCCGCATCGTAGACCCGAGCGCGTCCCCGTGCGGGAAGAACACCGTTGCCGACTCGGTGCCGAGGATCACGACGGGGGAGCCGTACGCGAAGTCCTCGGAAGAGAAACCCCGCCCCGAGGCGAGCTCGTACCCGTCCGTCGCGAGGTAGTCCCCGCCGATCCCCATGATCTGGCGCTCCTGGTCGGCATACGGGGACCGGACGCGCGCCCGCGCGAACTTCATGAGGCTCACGCCCGAGACCTGCTTCGGGTCGGAGTCGCTGCCGTCGGACGCGTCCTGCGCGCGCAAACCGAGGTTCGCCGTCTGGAGCGCCGTCGGACGGCCGTCGTTGACGACCGGGTTCGGCTGGACGTTCAGCTTGTCGAGCCCGCCGAGCTTCACGTACAGCTCGTCGGATCGCCGGCGCTGGCTGTCGGAGATCGAGAATCCGCCGAGAACCGCGGCGACCCCGAGGATGACGCCGAGCGCCTGCAGGACGGAGCGGGCGAGGTTCTCCCGCATCTCGGTCCAGGCGTTGTGCAGGCGTTCGCGAAAAGCGCCGGTGAGCTTCACGTCGAGGTGAACCCCTCTCCTGTAAAGGTGAAGCCCTCTCCCCCCCGGGGAGAGGGGCAGGGGTGAGGGGTCGTCATGCCACTTTCTCCGTCGGGCTCGCGACGCGACCGTCCAGGATCTCGACCTGCCGCGACGCGAGCGCGGCGATGTCGAGGTCGTGGGTCACGATCAGGATCGTGTTTCCCTGGCGATGGAGGTCGACGAAGAGCTCGAGGACCTCGTGGCCCGTCTTGGAGTCGAGCGCTCCCGTGGGCTCGTCGGCGAGGAGGAGCGCCGGCCGATTCGCGAGCGCGCGCGCCACCGCGACGCGTTGTCTCTGCCCGCCGGAGAGAGTTCCGGGAAGCACGGCCGCCTTCTCCGGGATGCCCACCCGTTCCAGGAGCTCGAGCGCGCGGCGGCGGCGCTCCTTGCGAGGCACTCCCGCGTAGAGCATCGGGAGCTCGACGTTACGCTGCACGGACGCCTTGGGCAACAGGTTGTAGAGCTGGAAGACGAACCCGATCTTCTCGTTGCGGATGTTCGCGAGCTCGGATCCGGACAGGCCGTCGACGCGACGGCCGTCGAGCGCGTACGTGCCGTCGGTCGGCGAGTCGAGGCACCCGAGGATCGCCATCAGCGTGGATTTTCCGGAGCCGGAGGGCCCGATCAAGGCCAGGAACTCCCCGCGCTCGACCGTCAGGTCGACGCCGCGCAGCGCGCGGACGGCCACGCCGTTGCCGCCGAACGTCTTCGTCAGGCCACGGGTTTCGATTATGGGTGTCATCGTTCTAATTGTTCTCGTCGTCCTTCTCGACCTTCTTCTTCGTCGGGTCTTCGAGGGCGACCTGGTCGCCCGACTTCAGCCCCGCGATGATCTCGACCCGCTCGAGAGTCGCGATCCCGGCCGTGACCGGAACGATTTCGTAGTACTCCTTCCAGTGGTCGGAGAGCCAGATGAACTTGCTCCGACCGCCGAGGCCTTCCCGGGCCCCCTCGATCTGCTGCGGCGTCAAGCCCGTTTTCAACCGGTAGGCGACGGTCTTCCCTTCCCGGCGCTGGAGGGCTTCGAGCGGGATCGAGATCGCCTTGTCGCGCTTCTCGCCGAGGATCTCGACGTTGGCGCTCATGCCGGTGCGGAACGAATCGCCGAGCTCGTCGAGGGTGACCTCGACCTTGAACACCTTGATCTTCTCCACGAGCTCCGCGGCCGGGGAGACGAAGCTCACCTTTCCCGTGAACACCTTCTGCGGGTACGCGTCGAGGGTGACCCGGACGAGCTGGCCGACCTTCACTTTCGCGATGTCGACCTCGTTCAGGTTCACCCGGATGATGAGGGTGGTCAGGTCCGCGACCGTGAAGAGCACCGTCCCCTCGTTGAACGACGAGACGCCCGACGTCACCGTCTCTCCGAGCTCCACGCCGCGCTTGATGACGACGCCGCTCATGGGCGTCGTCACGCGCGCCTTCTGCGAGGCGGCGTTTCCGGAGATCGGGATGCCCCGCCCCTCGACGATGTCGTACCGCATCCGCGCGGCCTTCAGGACCTCGGAGGCGATGTCCCTCTTGTTCTTCGCCGACTTCAAAGCCTCGCCGCCGACGAGCCCCGAGTCGTGGAGCGTCTTCTGCGACGCGTACTCGCGCTCGGCGTCCTGGAGTCGGAGGCGCGCTTCCGTCAGGCCGGAGTTCACCTCCGACAGCGACTGCGCCTGGTTGACGTCCGGCTCGATCTCGGCCATCACGTCGCCCCGCTTCACGACCGCGCCCTCGCGAACCTTCAGCCCGATCACGCGACCGGAGACCGGCGACTTGACGTCAACTTTCGTGACCGGGTCGACCACCCCGACCTCCCGGACGCTCACCTGGAGGTCCTCGGCCTGCACCTTCCCGAGACGGAAAGGCGGCTCGGCGGGCCCCTCCGACTTGTCCTTCCCCCGGGCCGCGACGATCGCCCCGCCGGCCACTATGACGCCGAGGATCCCCAACAGGACCCAGTGCTTCTTCTTCTTGGTCATTCCTTCCTCCAGGCTGCCCTCTGATACGCGCGAGGGCGGAGGATGTTCCCGGAAAGG